>NZ_DAORSQ010000001.1:0-39383 GCF_035443605.1 Actinotalea sp.
ACCTGTGGCTCAACGAGTCGTTCGCCGAGTACGCCTCCACGCTGGCGACGGCCGAGGCGACCCGGTGGACCTCGGCATGGACGACGTTCACGTCGCTGGAGAAGTCCTGGGCGTACCGCCAGGACCAGCTGCCCAGCACCCACCCCATCGACGCCGACATCCGCGACCTCGAGGACGTCGAGGTCAACTTCGACGGCATCACGTACGCCAAGGGCGCCTCGGTGCTGCGCCAGCTCGTCGCGTGGGTGGGCGAGGAGCACTTCTTCGCCGGCGTCCAGGCGTACTTCGCCAAGCACGCGTGGGGCAGCACGGAGCTGCGGGACCTGCTCGTCGAGCTCGAGGCGACCAGCGGTCGCGACCTGTCCCGCTGGTCGGCCCTGTGGCTGGAGAAGGCCGGCGTGACCCTGCTGCGCCCGCAGATCGAGCTCGACGCGCACGGGCTGGTCACGCACGTCGCGATCCACCAGGAGGTCCCGGCGGAGCACCCCGTGCAGCGCCCGCACCGCGTGGCGATCGGCGGGTACGACCTCGTGCTCGACGACGCCGGCGTCGAGCGCCTGGTGCGCACCGTGCGGGTGGAGCTGGACCTGGACGGGCCGTCGACGGTGGTGCACGAGCTCGTCGGCCGCCCGCGGCCCGACCTCGTCCTGGTCAACGACGACGACCTCGCCTACGCCAAGGTGCGGCTCGACGCCGCCTCGTTGGCCGTCGCCCGCTCGTCCCTGCACGCGTTCACCGACTCCCTGCCGCGCACCCTCGTGTGGAGCGCGGCCTGGGACATGACCCGCGACGGCGAGCTGGCCGGCCGGGAGTTCGCCGACCTGGTGCTCGGCAACATCGCGCACGAGACGGACTCCTCGGTGGTCCTCGTGCTGCTGCGCCAGCTGACGACGGCGCTCGACCTGTACGTCGCCCCCGAGCACCGCGCCGCCGTGGCCGAGCGCGCCGGTGACCGCCTGCTGGCCCTCGCCAGGGCCGCGGAGCCGGGCAGCGACACGCAGCTGCAGCTCGTCAAGGCCGTCGCCGCCAGGGCCGCGTCCCCCGCTCAGCTCGACGCCGTGGCGGGCCTGCTCGACGGCTCCGCGCCGCTGGCCGGCGTGAGCGTGGACACCGACCTGGGCTGGGAGCTGCTCACCGGCGTCGTGGCGGGTGGTCGGGCCGGTGAGGCCGAGATCGCCACCCAGCTCGCCGCGGACGCCACGGCCACCGGCGAGCGTGCGGCGGCGGCCGCCCGGGCCGCGGTGCCCACGGCGCAGGCCAAGGCCGCGGCGTGGGCCGCCGTGCACGGCGGCGGGCTGGCCAACGCCGTGCAGGCCTCGACGATCGCCGGCTTCGCGCGGGCGCACGACCGGACGCTCCTCGAGCCCTGGGTCGAGCCGTACTTCGCCACCCTCGAGCAGGTGTGGACGGAGCGCACCAACGAGATCGCCCAGGGCATCGTCGTGGGCCTCTACCCCACGGCGCTCACCGGCGGGACCGTGGACGTGCTCGGCCGCACCGACGCGTGGCTCGGCGAGCACCCCGACGCCCCACCCGCCCTGCGCCGTCTGGTGGTCGAGGCGCGCGACGGCGTCCGGCGGGCCCTCGCGGCTCAGCGGCGCGACCGCCGCTGAGCCCTGGGCCGTCGGGGACACGGTCCGTCAGAGACCGGCGAGCCAGCGACGCGCGTCGCGGGGCCGGCGCAGCCGCACCCACGTGCGCTCGCCGTCGGCCGCCGCGAGCGCGGTGTAGCGCTCGCGGTACCCCGCGTGCTGGGTCCATGCCCACACGAGGATGTTGTCCAGCGGCTCGCGCCGCAGGAGGTTGCGGACCCGCTCGCGGTTGCCGTTCCACAGCGTGCGGCGCGTCAGCACCCGCCCCAGGGTGCGGCGCAGCAGCCGCGCCATCACCAGCCGGCGCGGGTAGTCCAGCCACACGACGGTGTCGGCCGTGTCCGTCACCGCGGACAGCCGCGACCAGTAGTTGCCGTCCATCACCCACCCGCCGGCTGCAGCCGGCGACCCGAGGAACGCGGCGAGGGCCTCGTCGAGCTCCTTCTGGGTGGCCGTGCGCCAGCCCTCGCGGTGCACGACGGCGTCGACCTCGAGCAGCGGGAGGCCCAGCCGGGCTCCCGCCCGCGCGGCGAGGGTCGTCTTGCCCGCCCCGCTCGTGCCCACCACCCGGACGCGGCGCGGACGGTGCGGGGGCCTCACCCCTGCAGCACGGCCACCAGGGACAGCAGCCGCGGGTTGCTGAAGAGGTCGTCGACCAGCACGAGGTTCTGCGCGGAGTCCGCCAGCGGGACCTTCCAGTTGGGGTACTCCTGGTCGGTGCCGGGCTGGTTCTGCGTGCGCCGCTCGCCGACGGCGTCCACCAGCGCCACGCCCACCAGCGCGGCGGGTGAGGAGAGCACGAGGCGGTGCAGCGCCTCGACGAGCTCACGCTCGGACGGGTCGTCGCCGATGAGCCCGCGCGAGGCGAGCAGCCCGATCATCCGGTCGCGCTCGTCGCGCGCGTGGCCACGGACCACCTCGACGGGCTCGGTGAGCAGGCCCAGCCGGTCGCGCAGGTCGACGTGCTCGCCCGCGAGGTACCCGGCGGTGGGCGGCAGGTCGTGGGTCGTGACGGTCGCCAGCGCGAGGTGCCGGTAGTGCTCGGGCGGCATGAACCCGCCGTCCTCGTACTCGAACCACATCACCGACGTGCCGAGCACGCCCCGGTCGGACAGGTAGCCGCGCACCCACGGCTCGAAGGTGCCCAGGTCCTCGCCGATGACGACGACGCCGGCCCGTTGCGCCTCCAGGCACAGGATCCCGATGAGCGCCTCGTGGTCGTAGCGGACGTAGGCGCCCTCCTGCGCGCCACGGCCCTGGGGGATCCACCAGAGCCGGAACAGGCCGATGACGTGGTCGATCCGGATGGCGCCGGCGTGGCGCAGCACGGTGCGCAACAGGTCACGGTAGGGCCGGTACGCGGAGCGGGCCAGCGCGTCGGGCCGCCACGGCGGCTGCGACCAGTCCTGCCCGTGCTGGTTGTACATGTCCGGCGGGGCGCCGACGGAGACCTTCTGCGCCAGCACGTCGCGCAGCGCCCACGCGTCCGCGCCCTCGGGGTGCACGCCGACGGCGAGGTCGTGCATGATCCCCAGCCGCATGCCGCCGTCGCGCGCCGCCCGCTGGGCGTCACGCAGCTGCTCGTCCGCGACCCACTGCAGCCAGCAGTGGAACGTCACGCGCTCCGCGAGCTCGGTGCGCAGCGTACGGACCAGGTCCGAGCCGCGGTCGTCAGCCTCGGCCGGCCACGTGAGCCCCTCGAAGTGCTCCGTCAGCGCGCACCACAGGGCGAAGTCCTCGAGGCCGGTGCCCTGCTCGGCGCGGAACGCGTCGAGCTGCGCCTGACGCACGGCCGAGCGTGGGGCCGCGAAGATCACCTCGAGCGCGACCTTCTTGGCCGCCCAGACGGCGTCGCGGTCGATGGGCCCCGGGTCCGTGCTCAGCGGGCGGACCACCTCGGCCTGCCACTCGACGAGCGAGCGCTCGGCCACGGGAAGGTACCCGGTCTCGAGGATCTCCTCGGGTCGCAGGTAGAGCGGGCTGACGAACCGGCGCGTGGTCGGCAGGTACGGCGACGGCGTCAGCGGGGGCACGGGGGCGTCGGCGTGCAGCGGGTTGATGAGCAGGAAGTCCGCACCCTGCCGGCCGGACGACCACGCGATCTCGCGCAGGTCGGCAAGGTCGCCGAGGCCCCACGAGCGCTGCGAGCGCACGGAGTACAGCTGGGCCATGAAGCCCCAGCCCCGGCGCCGGTCCAGGTCGGCGCCCAGCTCGAGCCGGTGCGGCGTGACGACGAGGGTGCACTGCGCCGAGGCACCGTCGCTCACGGCGTGCAGCGTGTGCCAGCCGAGCGGGAGGTCGCCGGGGACCTCGACGGTCGCCCGGCCGACGGTGCGCCCGTCCACGGAGCGCGGCGGGGTGTAGAGGTCCACCTGGCTCACCTCGCGGCGGCCGCCGCCTGCCTCGGGGTCCACCTCGATCCAGGTCTGCAGGTCGGCGCCGTCCGTCACGTGCACCGCGACCTGCGAGGTGCCGCCCTCGCGGAGCACCAGCACGGGCGGCAGCGTGCGCCGCCACACCTCGTCCTCGGCGTTCTGGAGCGAGACGTCCACGCGTTCCGGGCTCGAGGCGTCCACGCCCAGCGCCGTGAGGACGTCGATCATCGTGCCGGGCGAGACCCACTTGTGCGTCCCGTCGAAGCCCCAGAAGTCGGGGACCACCCCGTACCGGTTCGCCAGGTCGAGCAGCGGCGCGGACAGGGCTTCGGGGCGGTCGTCGTCGAACACACGTCGATCCTGCCAGAGCGGGGCTCCGGATGGGCGGTCCGGTCCAGGACCGTGCGGGTGAGCTGGGGGCGGCCGCTAGCCTGCTCGTCATGCCGCTCGCCGCACCGCTCGCCCTGCCGCCGACCGCCCCCGCCACGATCCTGGCCGTCGTGGTCGAGGACGAGGCGTGGTACCAGTGGCTGCTCGGCGCCCCGCTGAGCAGCGTCATCGCGCTGGCCGTCGGCGCGGTGGCCCTCGTCGTGGCGCGGTGGATGATCGGGCGCACGGTGCGCTCCATCGTCGAGGGCAGCGCCCTGGTGCACCAGCACACCCGGTGGCTGCTGTCCCGCACCGGGGTGGAGGTCCCCGACCCGAGCCCGCTCGCGGCGGCCCGCCGAGCGCAGCGGGCGCAGACGGTCGGCTCGGTGCTGCGGTCGACCACCGCTCTCGTCGTCGGGCTCGCGGTGCTCACCGCGCTGTCCAACATCAACGGCTGGGACCTCGGGCCGCTGCTGGCCTCCGCGGGTGTCGCCGGCGTGGCGCTCGGCTTCGGCGCGCAGACCCTCGTCAAGGACTTCCTCTCCGGCCTGTTCATGCTCGTCGAGGACCAGTACGGCGTGGGCGACGTCGTCGACCTGGGCGAGGCTTCCGGGACCGTCGAGGCGATCGGGCTGCGGGTGACCCAGGTGCGCGACCTGTCGGGAACCCTGTGGTTCGTGCGCAACGGCGAGGTGCTGCGCGTCGGCAACCGGACCCAGGGCTGGTCCAGGGCCATCGTCGAGGTGCGTGTGGGCCCGGACCAGGACGTGCGCGAGGCCGCCGCGCTGCTCCGCGAGGCCGCCGCGGCGCTGGCGGCGGACGAGGCCATGACCCCCCTGCTGCTCGCCGAGCCGGAGGTCACCTCCTTCGAGGACCTGACCGGCGAGTCCGTCATGCTGCGGGCCATGGTCAAGACCGTGCCGGCCAAGCAGTGGGAGGTGCAGCGGGCGCTGCGCGAGCGGGTGCGCGACGTCTTCGTCGCGCACGGCGTGCCGCTGGCCGTGCCGCGCCGCGAGGTCGTCGTGGAGCGCGAGGCGCGGCCGGCCGAGCACGGACCGTCCGACGGTCAGGACCGGAGCAGCACGGCCTGACCCTCGCTCACCTCGCGGCTCAGGCCCAGCGGAGCAGCGGCTGTCCCGCCACGACGTCGCCGCCCGGGGCGACGAGCGGGCGCACGTCGGCGTCGGCCCCCTGCAGGGTGACGACCGGGCACAGCAGCGAGTGCCCGCCCGCGGCCACGGCGACCGGGTCCCAGCGCAGCAGCAGGTCCCCCGCGCGCACGGTCTCGCCCGCGGACCGGTGGGTGGTGAACCCCTCGCCGGCCAGCTCGACCGTGTCGAGCCCGAGGTGCACCAGCACGCCGCGCCCGCCGTCGGCCTCGATGACGAAGGCATGCGGGTGCAGGGAGGCCAGCCTGCCGTCCACCGGGGCCAGGACGTCGACCTGGGGCCGCAGCGGGGGGTCGAGCGCGAGGCCAGGGCCCAGCATGCGGTCGGAGAAGACGAGGTCAGGCACGTCGGAGAGGTCGCGGACCGTCCCGGCGCAGGGTGCCACGAGGGTCAGGACCGGCCTCGTCGGCGCCGGGCCGGTGGAGGCGCTGGTCAGCGCAGGTCCTCGATGTCCGCCGCGAGCGCGTCCGCCTCTGGCCCCACGACCACCTGGACGACGCGGCCCGAGCGGACCACACCGAACGCACCGGTGGCCTTGAGCGCCGCCTCGTCGACGAGCGACGGATCCGCGAGCTCGACGCGCAGCCGCGTGATGCACGGCTCGAGGTCGATGATGTTCCCGTCGCCGCCGAGCGCCGCCAGGATCTGCTCCGCCTTGCTCATCGGCTCCTCCTCGAACGACGCGCTGCCGGTTCCTGCGGCCAGCGTATCCGGTCCGGTCCGGTCACGTTCGACGGACCGTCAGACGGCCCGCACCCGCACCAGCAGCAGCTGGTCGACGCCGAGCAGCGGCGACTGCACCCCGACCTCCGCCAGGACGCGGCCGCTGAGCGTCACGCCGTCACGGGTCCATGCCGGGGCCCACGGGCCGTGCGCCACCTCGTCGCCGGGGGCCTGGGCCGTGACGCGGTACGTGCGGTCCGGGTCGAGGCCGGGCAGGGTCACGCGGCCCGCCGGCCACGTGAGCGTGAGATCCAGTGCCGAGAGCCGGTAGAGCGCCTCGCCGCCGTCCGGCGCGACGACGCCCTCGAGCTGCAGCGCGGGGTTGGTGAGGTCCGCGTGCACGACGTCGCCCGTGTGCAGCAGGTGGCGGACCTCGCGGTGGAACGCGATCCACGTCGCGAGCGCGGCGAGGTCCTCCTCGGGGGCCGCGGTGAGGTCCCACTCCACGCCCAGGTGTCCCCAGATCGCGGTCCCTGCGCGGAAGGCCAGGGAGTGCGACCGGCCCGTGGAGTGGTCCGCGCCGGAGCCGACGTGCGTGCCCATCACCTCGGGCGGCAGGGTGAGCCCCGTCCAGCGGACCATCCGGTGACGCTCGTGCGCGTCGATGCAGTCGCTGACCCAGACCCGGTCGGTGTGCTCGAGGATCCCCAGGTCGACCCGCCCGCCGCCGCCGGCGCAGCTCTCGATCTCCAGGCCGGGGTGGCGGGTCTTGAGCTCTGCCATGAGCCGGTGCACCGCGAGGGTGTGCTCGTGCACGCCGGGCGTACCCGTGGGCTGGTGCCCGGCATCGACCAGCGCCCGGTTGTGGTCCCACTTGAGGTAGGCGATGGCGTACTGCTCGACGAGGCTCGAGACGCGGTCCAGGACGTAGGCGTAGGCCTGCGGGTGGCCCAGGTCCAGCACGTGCTGGTAGCGCGACGCGACGCCGGGGCCGTGGTCCGTGCCGAACAGCCACTCGGGGTGCTCTCGGGCGAGGTCGGAGTCGAGGTTGACCATCTCCGGCTCGAACCACAGCCCGAACTCCATGCCCAGCGCGTGCACGCGGTCCACCAGGGGGCCGAGGCCGTCCGGCCACACGCCCTCGTCGACGTACCAGTCGCCCAACCCGGCGTGGTCGTCCCGACGGTGACGGAACCAGCCGTCGTCGAGCACGTAGCGCTCGATGCCGATCGCCGCGGCCCGCTCGGCGAGCGCGACGAGGCGGTCCAGCCGGTGGTCGAAGTAGACGGCCTCCCAGGTGTTGAGGAGTACCGGACGCGGGCGCCTCGGGTGCTGCGGGCGGGCCCTCAGGTACCGGTGGAACCGCCCGGAGAGCGCGTCGAGCCCCTCCCCCCACGAGCCGACGAGCCACGGTGAGGCGTACTCCTCGCCCGTCGCCAGGCGGATCTCGCCCGGCAGCAGCAGCTCCCCGCCGCGCAGCAGGCGCCAGCCGGTGACGGAGTGCTCGGCGGTGAGCACCTGGTTGCCGGACCACGCCAGGTGCACGCCCCACACGCGGCCCGTGCGCCAGGCGAACGACGGCGCCCCGGCGCACAGCACCGTCGCGGCGTCGTGCCCCGGCCGACCTCCCCACGCCTCGCGGACCCAGGCGCCCTGGTCGAACGGGCGCCGCTGCGGGGTGCGCTCGTGGGTGTGCCGGCCGGTCATGTCCAGCAGCTCGGTCGCGGCAGACGGCACGGGCAGGGCCGGCTCGAGGTGGGCCACCTGGTAGTCCAGCGCGCCGAGGTTGCGCACCGCGCCCCGCAGCCGCAGCAGCCCGCTGGCGTGCAGCTCGATCTCGGTGACGACCTCGAGCTCGCCCGGGGTGTCGGTCCCGACGCTGCGCACGCGGACGGCACCCGGGGCGCCGTCGGGCCATGCCGCGGTCCCGGCCTCGTCGAGGCTGTGGTCCACGGCGTCGAACGCCACCGACCACGCGCGGCCCGCCCTGCTGCCCAGCAGCCCGGGGCGACCGAGCCAGCCCGAGGAGTGCTGCGGCAGCACCGCCACGGCCTCCTGGGAGCTGATCACCGAGTCGATGACCGGCAGGGCCAGCGCCACGACCATCGCGTCGACGTCGACGTCCTCGCCCAGGTCGGGGCCCCAGTGGAGCACGCACGGCAGCGCCCGGTCGTCGAGGCGGAGCACGACGCTCGTGCCGCCACGCCGCAGGTGGACCGCAGATGTGCCTCGACCGTCGAGCGCCATGGTCTGATCGTCCTCTCGCGTGCCCGGTGTTCGCCTGTAAACCTTATCGGCGCCCGTGCGGCGGTCGCGAGACGAGCGTCCTACCGCCCACCCGCGCATCGACCTGGGAGGATGCTGCGGTGAGCGCACCCGACCGTCAGGTCGCCCCGGACTCCTTCTACGACGCCGTCGGCGGCGGCGACACCTTCCGCCGCCTCGTCGCGGCGTTCTACGCCGGCGTGGCCACCGACCCCCTGCTGCGCCCGATGTACCCCGAGGAGGACCTGGGCCCGGCAGCGGACCGCCTGCGGCTGTTCCTCGAGCAGTACTGGGGCGGGCCGACCACCTACAGCGACCAGCGCGGGCACCCCCGGCTGCGGCTGCGGCACGCGCCGTACCCCGTCACCCCCGGCGCGCGGGACAGGTGGCTGGCGCACATGCGTACCGCCGTCGACGGGCTGGGCCTGGCGCCCGCGCAGCACGCGCAGCTGTGGGACTACCTCGAGCGCGCGGCGCACTCGATGGTCAACGCCCCGGAGGGCCGGTGACGACGCCGGAGCAGGACCCGCTGCGCACCGTGCTGCGGGTGCTCGACCTCGAGCAGGTGGACGCGGACACGTTCACGGGCACCAGCCTGCCGCTCCCCGGGGGTCGGGTGTTCGGCGGGCAGGTGCTGGCCCAGGCGATCCTGGCGGCCGGGCGGACCGTGGAGCCGGACCGCCTGCCGCACTCGGCGCACGGGTACTTCCTGCGCCCCGGCGACGTCGCGCGGCCCGTGCGGTTCGCCGTCGAGCGGCTGCGCGACGGGCGGTCGTTCAGCGCCCGGCGCACGCACGCGCTGCAGGACGGCGTGCCGATCCTGTCCCTCATCACGTCGTTCCAGGTGGATCAGCCGGGCCTCGACCACGCCGACCCGGCGCCGCCGTCGGTCCCCGCGCCGCAGGACCTGCCCAGCCCGCTGGACCAGCCGGTCATCGACCATCCGCTGGCCCAGTTCTGGATCCAGTCGGGCGCCTTCGAGCTGCGGCACGTCGAGGACTCGCTGTTCACCGGCCCCGGGGGGGTCGTGACGGACCGGCAGATGGTCTGGCTCCGGGCGCGTGGGACGCTGCCCGACGACCCCCTGCTGCACCGCGCCCTGCTCGCCTTCGGGTGCGACCAGGTGATGCTCGAGCCCGTGCTGCGCCGGCACGGCGTCGACTGGACCACGCCGGGCCTGTCCATCGCGTCGCTCGACCACGCCATGTGGTGGCACCGGCCGGCCCGCGCGGACGAGTGGCTGCTCTACGTGCAGGCCTCCCCCAGCGCCCAGGGCGGCCGCGGCCTCGGCACGGCCCAGGTCTTCACGCGCGACGGCGCCCTCGTGGCCACGATCGCCCAGGAGGGCATGCTCCGCGTCCCCACCTGACTCCCGCCCTCCTCATCCCCACCAGCCCGGTCTCCCGCTGTTCCCGGTCGGCCGGCGCCCTCGACCTGCAGGAACCCGCTGCGGGACGCAGGATGGGGCGATGTCTTCCGAGGGAGCCGAGGCCGGCGCGGCGTCGCTGCTGTGCGCCGTCACCGGGGTGACGGGGTATGTCGGCGGGCGCCTGGTGCCGGAGCTGCTCGCCGCCGGGCACCGCGTGCGCGCCGTCGCCCGCAACCCGGCGCGACTGCGGGACCGTGCGTGGTCCGGTGACGTCGAGCAGGTCGCGGCCGATGCCACGGACCTGCCGGCCCTGCGCGCGGCGCTCACCGGCGTCGACGTCGCGTACTACCTCATCCACTCCCTCGGCAGCGGACCGCGCTTCGAGTCCACCGACCGGCGCACGGCGCTGACGTTCGCCCGGGCCGCGCGCGAGGCGGGCGTCGGGCGGATCGTCTACCTCGGCGGCCTGCACCCCGACGTCGAGGACCTGTCCCCGCACATGGAGTCCCGCAAGGAGGTCGGCGAGATCCTCCTGGCGTCCGGCGTCCCGACGACGGTGCTGCGGGCCGCGGTGATCCTCGGCTCGGGTTCGGCGTCGTTCGAGATGATGCGCTACCTCACCGAGCGGCTGCCGGCGATGACGACGCCGCGGTGGGTGGACAACCGGATCCAGCCCATCGCGATCCGCGACGTGCTGCGCTACCTCGTCGGCAGCGCCACCATGCCGCCGGACGTCAGCCGGGGGTTCGACATCGGCGGGCCGGAGGTGCTGACCTACCGCGACATGATGCAGCGGTACGCCGCGGTGGCCGGGCTGCGCCGTCGGCTCATCATCGGCGTGGGGGTGCTCAGCCCGCGCCTGTCCAGCCTGTGGGTGTCCCTCGTCACGCCGGTGCCCAGCGCGTTGGCCCGGCCGCTCGTCGAGTCGCTCATCCACGAGGTGGTGTGCACCGAGCACGACATCGCCACCTACGTGCCGGACCCACCGGGTGGCCTGGTCGGCTTCGACCGTGCCGTGGAGCTGGCCCTGGCCAAGATCCAGGACGCCGACGTCGCCACGCGGTGGTCGTCGGCTGCCGTGCCCGGCGCACCGAGCGACCCGCTGCCCTCGGACCCGGACTGGGCCGGCGGCTCGCTGTACCGCGACGAGCGCTCCCTGCACGTCGACGCTCCCCCGGAGGTCGCCTGGCGCGTCCTGACCTCGATCGGCGGCGACGCCGGCTGGTACTCGTGGCCGCTGGCCTGGCAGGTGCGCGGCCTCATCGACCGGCTCACCGGGGGCCCGGGGCTGCGCCGCGGCCGACGCGACCCCGCTCGCCTGTGGGTGGACGACGCGGTCGACTTCTGGCGCGTCGAGGCCGTCGAGCCGCCGCACCTCCTGCGGCTGCGGGCCGAGATGCGCCTGCCGGGCCTCGCGTGGCTGGAGCTGTCCGTCGAGCCGGGCGAGCACCCGGGCACGTGCACGCTGCGCCAGGTCGCCACGTTCCACCCCCAGGGCCTGGCCGGGCACGCGTACTGGTGGTCGGTGGCGCCGTTCCACGGCGTCGTGTTCGGTGCGATGCAGCGCGGGATGGCCGCGGCGGCGGAACGGCTGGCCGCCGAGGCCACGGCAGCGGTACCCGAGATCGGCTGAGCTCAGGACGGCCGGCGACGCATCGCGACCGGCACCTCGAGGTACGGCAACCACACGGCCCGCTCCTCCGGGGTGATCCGCCGTGGTCGCCCGCTCGCGGCGTCCACGAGCACCAGCGTGGTGCGCGCCTGGACGTAGACGAGGCGCTCGGACCCGGCCCCGGTGGTGAGCTGGTAGCAGACGTCGATGCTCGCGCCGCCGAGGTGGCCCAGCCACATCTCGACCGTCACCGGCTCGCGGTGGTAGCCCAGGGCCAGCAGGTACTCGATCTCGGTGCTCGCGACGAAGGTGTGCGTGGCCGCGCCCGGCCCGCCGTCGAGCACGGCCGTGGGCCAGGGCTCGTCCTGCTCCTCGGGATGGCGCCAGAACGCCGCGATCCGCGCCTCCTCGAGGAGCCGCAGCATGGCGACGTTGTTGACGTGGCCGTAGGCGTCGAGGTCGGCCCAGCGCAGGGGCACGGGCACGGGCAGGCGGGTCACCGGCGCCCCCTGGTCCCACCGGTCGCGGCCCGGGGGGTCGCCGCGCGCTCGGCGGCGGCGCGGCACCGCGCCAGGCGCCCGAGCACCTCGTCCACGGGTGCGACGACCGTGCGCTCGGCGACCGCCGCCACGGCGGCCCGCAGACCGGCCGCGGCCCGCCGCGCCCCGCGCCGGGCGCCGGCCCGCGCCACGAGGCGCGCGACCCCGGCGAGCACCAGGCCGAGCACCACCCCGCCGAGCAGGGCCAGCGTCGGCGCGGGGACCTGTCCCCAGCTCGGCGGCGTCGGTGCGGGCAGCGCGAGCGCCTCGAGCGCCGCGAGGGCGCCGAGCCAGGCCAGCCCGCCGAGCGCGACGGCCAGCACCAGCCACTGGAGCGCGCCGACGACGCCCCACCACCGGGGCCGGCGCACCGTGATCTCGGCCCCGGCGACGGCTCGGTCCAGCACCGCCGCGAGCGACTCGCGCGCCAGCGGACGAGGCGCCGCGGTGTCCGCTGCGTCCGCGGGCTCGCGACCCGCGACGCCGTCGTCCGGCGCGTCGACGGCGGCGCGGGCCAGCAGCACCCACGCGTCCGGGGCCTCGGCTGTCGCGGCGTCGGTGTAGGCGCGCAGCGCCGCGCGGGCGCGGGCCACCTGGGCCGGCCCGGCCGGCGGAAGCGACGTGCGGGTCACCTCGACCGTCGCCGGGCGGGCGTCGCGACCCGCCCGGGACCCGGCCGCCGCGAGGTGGAGGGTGCGCAGCGGGTCGGCCCGCAGGCGGGACAGCCACCGGGTGGGTGGCCAGCCGGTCGCCCGCCGGGCCGCGAGCACGGTCGAGCCGCGCACCGCCTCGACGACCACCGGCACCCCGGCGGCCTCGGCGAACGCGTCGACCAGCTCGGAGGTCATCGCCGCGCGGGTGCGACCGCGGGCGGCCTGGGCCCGTGCGGCGCCGCGGCCGGACGGACCGGCCCCGCCGGGCAGCGTGCACAGGTCGGCGACGAGGCCGGCCACCTCGACGACGTCGGCCTCGATCCGCGACCGCGCAGCCACGCGCCTGCTGGCCGCGTCACGCAGGGCGGTCCGCAGAGCGTCGACCCCCTCGCCGTCCACGGCGCTGACCGCGAGCACGGGCACCCCGGCCAGCCCGTCGGCAGCCAGCAGCCGGCGCAGGTCGGCCATGGCCGCGACGCGGTCCGCCGCGGTGAGCCGGTCCACCTGGTTGAGCACCACGAGCATGACGTCCCCGTGGTGGGCGAGCGGGCGCAGGTAGCGCTCGTGCACCGCGGCGTCGGCGTACTTCTGCGGGTCGAGCACCCAGACCATGAGGTCCACGAGCGCGACGAGGCGCTCGGCCTCGAGCCGGTGCTCGGTGCGCACCGAGTCGTGGTCCGGCAGGTCGAGGAGCACGAGGCCCTCGCCGGGGTCGCCACCACCCAGCGGTACCCCCGCCGTCCCAGGAGCCCCCGGCACACCGGGAACGCCCGGCATGCGCAGCCCCCCCGCCGCACCGTCGCCAGGCCGCCCGGCCGGCCCGACACGCTCGCGCACCCCCAGCCAGTCGAGCAGCGGCCCGGACCCCTCAGCCCCCTGCACCACGGCGAGCGCCTGGGAGGTCGTCGGGCGCAGCACGTCGACGGTCGCGACGGCTTGCCCGACCAGCGCGTTGACCAGCGAGGACTTCCCCGACCCCGTGGCCCCGGCGAGCGCGACGACGGTGTGGCGCTCCGACAGCCGCAGCCGGTGACCGGCGCGCTCCTCCACGAGCCGGGCGCGCTCGAGCACCTCGGCGGGCAGCGCGTCGCGCCCGGCCCCCACGGCCTCGGCCAGCGCCTCGAGGCGCTCCGCGACGCTCAGCCCAGCCATCGTCGCCACCAGGGCAGCCGCTCGGTCGGCTCGGGCCGCGGTGTCGGCGCGCCCGGCAGCTCCTCGTCCGGCAGGTCCGCTCCGACGGCCCGCGCCACCGCTGCGGTGGCGGTCCGCAGGGACTGGCCGCCACGCGGCAGGTCGAGGGCGTCGACGAGCGTGGTCCAGCGCGCCTGCTCCTGCTCGAGCAGCCGGCCGATCCTCGCCGCGAGGTCCTCCTGCGCCGTGCGGGTCAGCCGGCGGACGGCGTCGTCACCGAAGACCGCCTCGAGCAGGCGCTGGGCCAGCACGGCGGTGCCGCCGGCCACCCCGACCTCGGCCGTGGTCAGTCCCCCGGTGTGGGCGAAGATCGCCACCATGAGCGCCGCGCCCATGCCGTTGACGCCGAACGACAGCGCGCGGGCCGTGGTGCGCTTGCCGGCCCCCTCGGTGCCGACGAGCTCCAGCACGCCGGCCTGCCAGCCGCGCACCTGCTCGGCGATCCGCCCCCGCAGGTCCGCCGAGGAGCGCGAGAGCCGCAACCCGTCGACGAGCGCCAGTCCCGCGGGGTCCGCGCGCCACGCCGCATCCACGTGCTCGGTCGCGCGGTCCGCCGCGTCGGCCACGACGTCCACCAGCCCGTGACCGATCGCGGCCGTCACCGGCTCGGGCGCCGGCCGCCCGCGCAGGGCCGCGCCGACCCTGTCGCGCCACGTGCTCACCGTGGTCTCGACGGCGCGCAGCAGCTCACCGGTGCCGACGAACTCCTGCCAGCGGGCCAGCACCTCGCCGCGCAGCATCGTGCCGTCGGACGTCGCGGCGGTGACCTGCGCGCCCGCCTGGGCGTAGGCGGTGCGGACGGTGCCGCGCAGGCCCTCGGCGTGCGCCACCTGGGCGTCGGCGGCTCCCGCGAGCGCCGGGGTCCTGGCCACGAGGTCCGCGACCGCGCCGCGGACCGTGCGCCGCACCACCCGTTCGCGCGTCGCGGCGTCGCCGACCACCGCGTGCAGCCACGCGTCGAGGTCCGCGACGGCCGCACGGGGCAGCAGGCCGTCGACGAGCGCGCTCTCGGCGACGGCGAAGAGGCGGGCGTCGGCGAGGCCCCGCTCGGTGAGCATCGCCCCGAGGTGGGTGGTCACCGCGGTGCGCGCCCCCGGGTCGACCCGGTCCAGCACGATGGCGACGACGGCGCGGCGGGCGGCGGCCTCGGCGAGCAGGTCCCACGGCACGGCGTCGGCGTACCGGGCGGCCGTGGTGACGAACACCCACAGGTCGGCCGCGCCGAGCAGCTGCGCCCCGAGCTCGCGGTTCTGGGTGACCACGGAGTCGATGTCGGGCGCGTCGAGCAGGGCCAGCCCGCGCGGCACCGAGGGGTGCGACACGAGCCGCAGGCTGTGCGCGTCGTCGTCGGCCTGCGGCGTCCCCGCGATCGAGCCGGCGCCGCCGGCCGACCACCGCGCCAGGCCCGGCAGCACCCGGTCGCTGGTGAACCACGCGGCGTCGTCCGGGTGGTGCACCAGCACCGGCGAACGCGTGGTGGGGCGCAGCACGCCCGCCGCGCTGACCGGCGCGCCGACCAGCGCGTTGACCAGCGTGGACTTGCCCGCCCCGGTGGACCCGCCGACGACGGCGAGCAGCGGGGCGCCCTGCTGGCGCACGCGCGGCAGCAGGTAGTCGTCGAGGTGCGCGACCAGCCGCGCCGCCTCGTGCCGGCCGTCCGCGGCCCCGGGCAGGTCAAGCGGCAGTCGCAGCTCGACCAGCGCGGCGCGCAACGCTGCCAGGGCAGCGCCGAGGTCCTCCTCGTGCGGGCTCTGGCTCACACCCGGCAGCCTACGGTCAGTCGCGCGTCAGCTTGCGGTACGTGACCCGGTGCGGCCGGGCAGCATCGGCGCCCAGTCGCTCGACCTTGTTGGCCTCGTAGGACTCGAAGTTGCCCTCGAACCAGTACCAGCGGGCCGGGTCCTCCTCCGTGCCCTCGTAGGCGAGGATGTGCGTCGCCACCCGGTCGAGGAACCACCGGTCGTGCGACACGACGACGGCGCAGCCCGGGAACTCCAGCAGGGCGTTCTCCAGCGAGCCGAGGGTCTCGACGTCGAGGTCGTTGGTGGGCTCGTCGAGCAGCAGCACGTTGCCGCCCTGCTTGAGCGTCAGGGCCAGGTTGAGGCGGTTGCGCTCACCGCCCGACAGCACGCCGGCGGGCTTCTGCTGGTCCGGGCCCTTGAAGCCGAACGCCGCGACATAGGCGCGCGACGGCATCTCGACATGCCCGACCTTGATGAAGTCGAGCCCGTCGGAGACGACCTCCCACAGCGTCTTGGCCGGGTCGATGCCCCCGCGGGACTGGTCGACGTAGGACAGCTGCACGGTGTCGCCGATGCGCAGCGTGCCCGAGTCGAGCTGCTCCAGGCCGACGATCGTCTTGAACAGCGTCGTCTTGCCGACCCCGTTGGGCCCGATGACGCCCACGATGCCGTTGCGCGGCAGCGTGAACGACAGGCCGTCGATGAGCGTGCGTCCGTCGAAGCCCTTGTTGAGGTTCGCGGCCTCGATGACGACGCTGCCCAGGCGCGGGCCCGGCGGGATCTGGATCTCCTCGAAGTCCAGCTTGCGCGTGCGGTCCGCCTCTGCGGCCATCTCCTCGTAGCGGGCCAGGCGCGCGCGCGACTTGGTCTGGCGACCCTTGGCCGAGGAGCGCACCCACTCGAGCTCGTCCTTGAGCCGCTTGGCGAGCTTGAGGTCCTTCTTGCCCTGGACCTCGAGCCGCTGGCCCTTCTTCTCCAGGTAGGTCGAGTAGTTGCCCTCGTAGGGGTACAGGCGCCCGCGGTCGACCTCGGCGATCCACTCGGCGACATGGTCGAGGAAGTACCGGTCGTGGGTCACAGCCAGGACGGCCCCGGCGTACTGGGACAGGTGCTGCTCGAGCCACAGCACGCTCTCGGCGTCCAGGTGGTTGGTCGGCTCGTCGAGCAGCAGGAGATCGGGCTTCTCGAGCAGCAGCTTGCACAGCGCGACGCGGCGCCGCTCGCCGCCGGAGAGCACCGACACGTCGGCGTCCGGCGGCGGGCAGCGCAGCGCGTCCATCGCCTGCTCGAGCTGCGCGTCGAGGTCCCACGCGTTGGCGTGGTCCAGGGCCTCCTGGAGGTCACCCATCTCGGCCAGCAGCGTGTCGAAGTCGGCGTCCGGGTCCGCCATGAGTGCGGAGATCTCGTTGAACCGGTCGAGCTTGGCCTTGATCTCGGCTACACCCTCCTCGACGTTGCCCAGCACCGTCTTGGCGTCGTTGAGCGGCGGCTCCTGCAGCAGGATGCCGACGGTGTAGCCCGGCGAGAGCCGGGCCTCGCCGTTGGAAGGCTGGTCCAGCCCGGCCATGATCTTGAGGATCGTGGACTTGCCGGCCCCGTTGGGCCCGACGACGCCGATCTTGGCACCGGGGTAGAAGCTCATGGTGACGTCGTCGAGGATCACCTTGTCGCCGTGCGCCTTGCGCGCCTTGTACATGGTGTAGATGAACTCAGCCACGATCGGGTCTGCTCCTGGGGTCGTCGGTCCGGGGCGCTGGGTGCCGGTCCCCGGCGGTCCGGCCGCCCAGCCTACGGCGTCACCGGCCGCGCGCGCCCACCGGCTCGAGGTCGACGGGCTCAAGGTCGGCAGGCTCGAGGTCGACCGGCTCGGCGTCCGCCGGGACGACGGCGGCGTCCGTCGCCCACGGGTCGGCGGGCGGGGCCTCGCCCACCGCGTCGCCGGCTGCAGCGCCATCGGCCTGCTGCACCACGGCGTCACCGCCGCGGTCCTCGCCCGGGGCGGCGTCGGCGGTGCGGATGGTCCTGGCGAACCGCGCGGTGCCGCGCGTGAGGTCGTGACCCAGCGCGGAGGCCTCCAGCACCAGGGTGGTGCGCGGGCCCTGCTCGCCGGCCCACTCCTCGCTGCGCATCCGGCCGTGCACCACCAGCGGGTCGCCCTTGCGCACGGAGGCCGCGACGTTGAAGGCGACGTCGCGGAACGCCTTGACGGTGAACCACTCGGTCCGGCCGTCCGCCCAGGTGCCCAGCCGGGCGTCGAAGTACCGCGACGTCGTCGCCAGCCGGAAGCTCGTGTACGGGGCGCGGTCGCCGCCGACCACCTCGCGCGGCGTGCTCGCCGCCCAGCCGACCACGGTGACCATCAGGGCGTTGTTCATCGTTCCTCCTCGCGCACGGGCCGGCTCGTCCGGCCTCCCCGATCGTGCGCCGCGACGGCGCTCGCCGGGTGGGAGGGACGGTCAGGCTGTGGGCGCCGGCTCCGCGGGGGGGACCGGTGGATGGACGTCGCCCGGCCGTGCCACGGCGAGCCGCACCGCGCGGTGCTCCGCCAGCAGGGCCCGGCTGGGCGCGGCCAGCACCGCCTCGACGGACTCCGCCACCGCGGCCCGTCCCGCAGCGTCCAGCGCGGCGGCCCTGCGGCGCGCCGCGGCCCTGCCCAGCGCACGCCCCACCACGAGCGTCCCGGCGGCCAGCGCGGCGAGCGCCCCCGCGGCGACGGTCGGGGCGACGGCGCCGTCGGCCCAGCCACCCGCGCCCACCGACGCCACGACCGCGAACGCGGCGGCGGCCAGCGCGAGCACCCCGAGCGCGAGGCCGCCGGCGCGCACCACGCGCGCGGCACGGACGCCCCCCCGGGGCAGCGGCACGGCGGCGAGGCGCTCGTCGAGGGCCGCGACCAGCGCGTCGTCGTCGCCGACGGCCGCGGCCAGTGCGACGGCCCAGCGCTCCGGGAGGTCGGTGGCGACCTGCTCGAGCCAGGCGGCTCGCACCAGGGCGGCACGGTCACCCTGCACGGGCCCGAGGCCCGTCACGGCGCCGGCCTCCCCACCCGTCCCTGCGGCGGCCGCCACGGCCGCGACCATGCCCGGCAGCCCGGCGGCCTCGGCGAGCGCATCGACCGCGAGCGCGACCGGCAGCTCCGGCTCGGCCGGTCCGACGGCCGCGGCCAGCGCCCGGGCCGCGTCGTCGAGCTCCGCCGTCGCCCGGACCTCGGCCAGACCCCTCCCGGCGACGGCGCCCGCCAGCACGTGGCGCACGTCGAGCACGCCCTCGCCCGTGCGGGCCGAGATCGCATGCGTCCCGACGTCCACGAGGCCGTCCTCGCGCAGCAGGCGCGCGACGTCCTCGAGCAGGCCGGTCCGCGCGCCGTCCGGCACGGTGTCCACCTGGTTGAGCAGCACGAGCATCGCCCCCTCGTGACCCACGAGGTGGCGCAGGTACCCGCTGTGCAGGGCGTCGTCGGCGTACTTCTGGGGGTCGACCACCCACACGAGCAGGTCCACCAGCGGGAGGAGCCGATCCACGACCTCGCGGTGCTCGGGCTCCACGGAGTCGTGGTCCGGCAGGTCGAGCAGCACCAGGCCGCGCAGGTCGGCCTGCGACTCGCCGTCCAGCGCGCTCTCGCGCTCGATGCGGCGGTCGTGCGCGACGTCGAGCCAGTCCAGGAGGGCGGAGGCGTCGTGCGCCCAGACGCACGCCGTGACGCGCGAGGTCGTCGGCCTGCGTACGCCGACGTCGGCGAAGTCCAGTCCGGTCAGCGCGTTGAACACGCTCGACTTGCCCGAGCCCGTGCCGCCGACCAGCGCGACGACCGTGTGGTCCACCCCGAGCGTCAGCCGCTCGCGCACCCCGGCGAGCACCGTCCGGGCGGACGCGGCCACCTCGGGCGGCACGCGCGCGCCACCCGTCCCCAGGGCGCCCTCGAGCGCGCGCGCCCGGCGGACCAGCGCCTGGGTCAGCACACCGGGTGCCGCGGTGTCGGTCATGTGAGCCCCTTGAGGACGGCGAGCCGCAGCCGCAGCCGGGACGCTGCGTCGGCGGCGAGATGGTCGGAGGCCAGCGTCGCGCGCACGGGCTGCGCACCTGCCGCCGCCTGCTCGTGCGCCCGGTGGGCGAGGTCCTGCGCGACGGTCGCCGCGAGCGCCTGCGCACCGGGACCCCCCAGTGCCTGCTCGAGGAGCACCCGCGCCGAGCCGAGCCCTACGGCGGCCGCGGCGACCACCGTCCCGGCACCCGCGGTCCCGGCGGCGCGGACCAGGCGTGCGGCCTGCCGCGCCAGCGCACGATCCTCCGCGGCGGCTCCCCGCCCCGCGGCGAGCTCCTCGACGTGCTGCTCCGCCGCGGCGAGCCATGCGGCGGAGCTGGCGTCCGGCGTCGTGGCGCCCGCTGCGCCGGCCTGCTCGACCGCGCCCCGCAGACCTGCGGCACCCGGCGCGTCGGACTCGTCCAGGGCGCGCCGCACCGCGAGCTCACCGGCACGCCGCGCGGCGGACAGCGCCACGCGCGACGCCTGACCCAGCTCCTCGGCGACCGTGGCCAGCGCGGCGACCCGCTCGGCCTGCCCGCGACGCCCGGACCAGCCGCCACCCAGCGCACCCGAGCGGCCGGACAATGCCGTCCACCGGGTCCGCACGGGGCCGTCCGCGACGGCGCCCGCGAGCACGGCGGCACGCGCGCGCTCTGCCGGGCCCGCCACGGCGCGCTCCACGTCGGCCGCCAGGGCGATGCGGGCGTCCACCTGAGCCTGCACGACCTCGGCGAGCTCGTCGACCCAGGGCCGCAGTGCCGCGAGCGACCCGCGCTGCGTGCGCGCGATGACGGAACGCGCGCGGTCCGGCCCGGCGACCATGGTCAGCCAGCGCAGGATCGGTGCGACGGCCCTCGCCTCGAGCAGGCCCTCGTGCGGTCCCGCGTCCGGCACGAGGAAGAGCGGGACGGCCGACATGCCCTTGCCCCGCAGCCGGCCCAGCAGATCGGTCCGGACCTCGATGAGGGCCTCGGCCGGCGCCCGGTTGAGCACCATCGCCATCGAGGTGCCGCGGGCCGTCGCCCGGTCGAGCACCTCCCACGGCAGCGCGTCGCCGTACCGGGCGGCCGTCGTGACGAACACCCACAGGTCGGCCGCCTCGAGCAGGCGGTGGGCGGTGCTCCGGTTGGTCGCGAGCAGGGAGTCGAGGTCCGGCGCGTCGATCACCGCGATGCCGCGCGGCACGCCGGGCCGGGCGACGACGTCGACGATCGCCAGCAGCGGGTGCTCGGCGAGCAGCTCGGCGTCGTCGGGGTGGTGCACGAGCACGGGCCGCCGCGTGGTGGGCCGCAGCACCCCGGCAGCGGACACCTCCTCGCCGAGCAGCGAGTTGACGATGGTGGACTTGCCCGCGCCGGTCGAGCCGGCGACGACCACCATCGCGGGGGCGGACAGCTCGCGCAGCCGTGGCAGCAGGTGGTCGTCGAGCTGGTCGAGCAGCTGGCGCCGCCGCCCACGGGCCGCCTCCACACCGTCCAGCGCCAGCGGGAAGCGCGTGGCCTCGACGTCGCGGCGGAGATCGGCGACGGCGTCGAGCAGGGAGGCCTTGGCCGTGGGCCGGTCCGCCGCCCGTGCGGTGCCGCCGACCCCGGTCGGGGCGGTCGAGGGCGCGGGGGTCACCGGGTCATCCTCCCGTGCGCGCGGGCCCGATCCAAACACGCGCGCCGCACAGGCCACCACGCTGGTCCGGCCCTGCCCCCGTCGGACGTCCAGGAAGCGGCTCAGCCCGGGGAGATCATCCTGACCTGCAACTTTGCCTCGTCGGATCAAGGGACTGCGGTCGGCGCACGAAGCCCTGCTCCCACTCCTCGCGGCGGTGACGGTTGGGCAGCCCTTCGACGGTCCCGTACGGGGCCCGGGCGATCGCGACGCCGCCGTCGAGCACGAGCGCCGCGGGGTGCGGCCCTGCTCGACGAGCCGGTGCTTGAACTCGCGGTGCCCGAGGGCCCTGCGCTCGTCCTTGCGGTCCGGGCACAGGTGGAACCACGTGCACCAGCATCCGCCCCACACGCCGTTGTGCCGCTCCGCCAGGTCCGCGAACGCGTCCCAGGTCCCAGCACCGAGCGGTTCGACCCGGTAGCCGTCCACCGTGACTCGGCGTCCATGACGACGACCGCGGTACGTCGGCCGGACCGAGCCAGCACGGTCGCGCTCCGTGCGGCTAACGCAGACGAGCCAGGTCCCGTCGGATGTAGCGCAGGTGCGCCCACTCCTCCTCCAGGATCACGCGCAGGCAGTCACCGACGCTGGGACGCCAGTCACCGCCACCCCACGGGTCCTCACGCTCCTGCGCGAGCAGCTCCGCCGTGGCCGTGGCCAGGACGTCGGTCACCAGCCGCTGTCGCTCGGCACGCACCGCAAGGATCTCCTCGTAGACCGGCGGGTCCACGCGGAAGATCGACATGTCGAAGCCCATCTCCTCGGCACCGGTGAAGATCTGGCCGATCTCGTGGAACGGCTGCTCCATCCGCCAGATCCCGCCGCGGAGCCAGGCGTCGGTCGCCAGGATGAGGTGCCGCAGGGTCTGGGCCAAGGACCACTCGCCCTCGACGTGGGCGTCGACCAGGTCCCGCGGCGTGCCCGCCACCGTCGTCTGCCACGCGGCCTGCACAGCGACCCAGCCCTCGCGCAGGCCTTCGGGCGTCTGCGCCCTCTGCAGCTCGCGGCCCGGGAACTGCCGGTTGAGCTCGGCATCCACGAGCGGCACCACGTCGACCCCGTTGACGACGAGGCTGCCGAAGAACAGGTCGTGGCTGTCGATGTCGAGCCCGTCCACATCGACGCCGCGCATCGTCACCCCGCTGACGTCGGAGAACCGGAGGGTGGCGCCCTTGAAGCTCGCCTTGACGAAGGTGGCGCCTTCGAACTCCTTCGTGTGGGAGAAGGTCGACATCGCCCCATCATCACACCGCTCTCGGGGACCGTCCTGGCCGACAGGATCGCGAGCCGGCGTCACGACGTGCCGGGCGGCTGTGTCCCGAAGGTCGTCCAGTGCCCTTCGGAGATCACCTCGACGGAGCCGTCGACGACACTGATGGCCGTCTGCTCGTCGATGGCGTAGGCCGGGACCCCGATGTCGGCGGCCCACCGCTCTGCGTCGGCCAGGGTGTTCTGCGGGAAGGCGTCGAGGTGCGGGAAGATCGAGAAGTCGACGACTCCCAGCGTGCGGTCGTCCGGCGCGGACGCCCACTCGACGAAGGACGTCCCGATCCGGGGCGTCATGACCATGCTTCCGGCGCTCACTCCCACCCAGACCGTCTCGGGCAGCGACGGCAGCAGGTCGACCAGCCCGGACGCTCGCATCCAGTGGCACAGGTACGTCGCGTCGCCGCCGTCGACCAGGAGCACGTCGGCCTCCCGGACCCAGGGGACCCATCGCTCCGCGCCGATGGTGGGCAGCGCGGTGAGCTCGAGGACGCCGAGCGATGCCCAACCCAGGCCGGACAGGTGCTGCCACCCGGGCTCGGCGGCGACGAGGCCTCGCACCGATGTCGGGCCGCACATCGGGTGGCCCCACTGTGCTGTCGGGACGCAGAGGGCGTGGCACTCGGCGATCGGTTTGCCGAGAAGCTGCACGAGCGCCGCGTGGATGCTCGGGTTCGTGACGCCGCCGGACGTGAGGAGGAGCTTCACGGTGCCTCCTGGTGCGGGCTGGAGCAGGAGCTCATGGCTGTGGCGACTCCTTCGGACGTCCGCAGGTCGCCGGGCGCGGACTGTGACCATCCTCCACCCGGTCTGCCGTCGCGGCACGGGCACCCTCCTTGACGTCAAGCCTGCTGCCACCACGATCACCGACGGCGTAGCCTTTCCCCGGCGTGCGGACCGTCGGAGAGTCTCCCTACCGTTGTCCCTGGGGAAGTCCCGACACAGACCCTCACGACCCGCCCCCGTAGCTCAGTGGATAGAGCATCGGACTTCTAATCCGCAGGTCGCAGGTTCGAATCCTGCCGGGGGCGCCGTGGTGGTCGGGGCCGACCACCCCAGCCGTCAGCCGTCAGCCGTCGTGACAGCCCGCGCCGCCCGCGCGGCCCGCCGCCGGTCCAGCACCACGACCACCCCGAGCACCGCGAGCGCGAGCGCCATCGACGCCACGACGTCCGTGACGAAGTGGTACCCGAGGTACAGCCTGCTCAGGGCCACGAGCCCCACGCCCGTCGCGACCGTGAGACCCCAGCCGAGCAGCGAGGGCACCGTCGGCCGACGCACCCACAGCAGGTAGCCGAGGACGAGCAGGAAGGTCGCGGCGCCGATGGTGTGACCGGAGGGGAAGGAGTACGTGGTCTCCAGCCCCGGCACCACCATGGAGTCCGCCGGGGGCCGGGGGCGCGCGACGACGGCCTTGGCCGCGACGGAGACGAGCGAGGCGGCCACCATCGAGATCGCCAGCACGGCGGCCTGCCACCAGTCCCGGCGCCACAGCCCCCAGGCCAGCGAGCCGAGGAGCACCAGCACCGGCAGCACCACCGGGCCGGCCACCGTGGTGACCACGGTGAGGAACGCCGTCATCCCCGGGCTGCGCAGGCCGACCAGCCAGGCAAGGACCGGGTCGTCGAGCACGGCGAGGTCGTCCGCCTCGCGGACCGCGTCGAGCACGCCGACGAACCCGGCGACGCCGAGCACCACGAGCGCCAGGCCGACGGCGACCGCGCCGTGCTCCGCCGCCCGGATCCGCAGCGCGTCCCGCCACGGGGCGCTGTCCCCGGGCTGCGCGGGGCGGGGCGAGGGCATCGCTCGATGATCGCAGGCGGACCACCGGCCCGCAGCCCAGGGCCACCTGCTCTGTCACCATGGGCCCATGAGCGAGCGGGAGGACGGGCGCTGATGGGCCGGCACGCCGCGCCACCGCCGGAGGATGCCGGGCAGACCCGCGGCGCGCCGACCGACCCTGCGCCGACCGCCCGCACCTGGTGGGAGCACGCCGTGCTCGCGACCGTCGCCGCGCTGGCCGTCGGCGGCGTCATGGCCTGGGCCGGCGGTCCCTCGTGGGCCGCGGCGCTCGGCGGCCTGGCGTCCGCCGTCGTCGTCCTGGCGGCCGGGTGGCTCGCCGGACGGCTGCCGCGCCACGGGGCCGGACCGGGCTGACCCCGTAGCATGACCGCGTGAGCCCAGCCCCTAGCCCGACCGACCGGATCGTCTGGATCGACTGCGAGATGACCGGCCTCGACCTGGCCCGCGACGCCCTCATCGAGGTCGCCGCCGTGGTCACCGACTCGGAGCTCACGGTGCTCGACGACGGCATCGACGTCATCATCACCCCGCCGGACGAGGCGCTCGAGCAGATGGACCCCTTCGTGCGCACCATGCACACGACGTCGGGCCTGCTCGAGGAGCTGCCCGGCGGGATGTCGATGGACGACGCCCAGGAGCTCGTCCTGGCGCACCTGCAGGAGTGGGTTCCCGAGGTCGGTCGCGCGCCGCTGGCCGGCAACTCGGTCGGCACGGACAAGGCGTTCCTCGAGCGGGACATGCCGGGGCTCGTCGGCCACCTGCACTACCGGATCATCGACGTCTCCTCGATCAAGGAGCTCGCCCGCCGGTGGTACCCGCGGGCCTACTTCGCCTCGCCGGAGAAGGGCGGCGGCCACCGCGCGCTGGCCGACATCCTGGAGAGCATCGACGAGCTGCGGTACTACCGCCAGGCCGTCATGGTCGGCCAGCCCGGACCGGACTCGGCCACGGCCAAGAAGATCGCCGCGCAGGTCCTGTCGACCTCGGCGCGGGTGCGCCTCGCGCGCTGAGCCCGCACGGCCAGCGAGCCGTCGGACCGGGGCTCGCACGGCCCGCACCAGCACTGGGGTGGCTAACGGGACTTGAACCCGCGACCCCCTGGACCACAACCAGGTGCTCTACCAACTGAGCTATAGCCACCACGGTCCGGGGCATGCCCTGGACCGGCGAGAAGTCTACCCGGTCCTGACGGGCGGTCCGGACCGGAGCCCCCCGCCTACCGCGCGCGGGCGACGATCGCGTCCGCGAACCGGTCCAGCGCCCCGGAGCCCAGGGACGTGAAGAGCGACGGCTCGACCATCTCGAGCTCCATGAGCACCGGGTTGTCGTGCTCGTCGCTGACGAGGTCCACGCGGGCGTAGAGGAAGGGCTCGGGGGCCACCTCGCCACCGCCGGCCGAGTCCGTGAGCAGCGTGCGCGCGGTGCGGATGACCTGGCGGGCCGTGTCCAGCTCCGCCTCCGACGCGGTGATCGCGCTCATCCGCTCCTCCTTGTAGACGCCGTCGACGCCCACGTCGGGACCGTCGAGCATGGCGCCCTTGAGCACGCTGTGCGAGTACTCGCCCGCGATGAAGATGTGCGCGCGCTCACCGACCGTGTCGACGCTGGTGAGGTAGCGCTGCACCATGACGGTGCGCTCGGCCCCGAGCAGGCGCTTGGCGTGGCCGATGGCCAGGCCGCGCGAGTTCGCGTCGATGGCCGTGTACCGACCGGTGTCCACGGACCCGGCGGAGACGGCCGGCTTGATGACGAACTCGCCGCCGGCGGGGAACCGTGTGTGCAGCGCGCGCGAGGACAGGTGACGCTCGGGCTCGAGCCAGATGGTCGGGACCACCGGGACGCCGGCCTGCTCGAGCTCGCGCAGGTAGTGCTTGTCCGTGTTCCACCGGATGACGGGCAGCGGGTTGACCAGCCGGGTCACCTCGCTGACAGCCGCGGCCCACGCCAGGAACTCCGGGCGCCGCTGGGCGTAGTCCCAGGTGGAGCGGACCACGACGAGGTCGAAGGACGACCAGTCGACGGATGCGTCGTCCCACACGACGGCCGCGACGTCGGCGCCACGCTCGGCGAGGGCGGCGAGGAGCGGGGTGTCGTCGGCGTCGAGCTCGGGCAGGGCGGCGCAGGTGGCCAGGGCGATTCTCACCTGCTCAGACTAGACGCCACCGGCTCGGCGGGTGGCGCCCGGCCCCGCGACTCGGGACGATCGCTGACGTGAGACTCGACCGCTACGAGGCGCGCACCTCCGCCCTGATGACCACCCTCGCCGTCGCCTTCTTCGTCGTGTACGGCGTACCCGTCGTGTGGGCCGACCTGCCGGCGGAGACCGCGGCACGGCTACGGCTCGCGAACCTCGTCATCTGGTTGCTCTTCGCCCTCGACATGACCGTGCGGATCGCGCTCGCCGAGCACCGCTGGCGCTACGTCGTCCGCAACCCGATCGACGTGCTGACCGTGCTCCTGCCGATGCTGCGCCCGCTGCGGGTGCTGCGCATCTTCACCGCCGGCCACGCCCTGCTGACGCGCCGGGGCGGCCTGGTGCGCACCGGGCAGGCCGTGCTGCTCAGCGTGGTGGTGCTCATCACCATCGGGTCGTTGGCCGTGCTCGACGCCGAGCAGGACGCACCCGGGGCGCTCATCGCCTCGTTCCCCGACGCCCTGTGGTGGGCGATGACGACCGTGACGACCGTGGGCTACGGCGACCTCTACCCCGTCACGGGCCCGGGTCGCACGGTCGCCGCGGGGCTCATGCTCGTCGGGATCAGCGTGGTCGGCGCCCTGACGGCCGGGGTCACGGCGTGGTACGTCACCCCGCGCTCCGTGGCGGGCGCGTCCTCCGGCGGGCCGACGGACGCACCTGCGGGCTCCGCCACGGCACCCGACGGCAACGCCCTGGCCGCCCTGACGGCGCTGACGGCGCTGCAGCGCGACGGCGTGCTCACCGAGGCCGAGGTCGCCGCGGCGGTGGCCCGGCTCGCCGCGAGCCCGGACGGTCCGCTCGGTCAGCGCAGGTAGCTCCGCGCGACGATCGCGTCGACGACGCGGTCCGGGAGCAGCCGCACCGCCACCATGAGCGTCGCGGCGCCGCGCCCCGACGGGTAGCGCGTACGGGGCCGGGCGGCGGTCGCGGCCCGCACGATGGTGCGGGCGACCACCTCCGGTGGTGAGCCGGCGCCCGGCCGGTCCGCCGACGCCATCATCCGGGCGACGCTCGCGGCCTGGGAGGCGTAGGCCGTGCCGGCCGAGCGTCGCACGAGGTTGTCCCGCGCGATGGCGTTCCACTCGGTGCGGATGGGCCCCGGCTGGACGAGGACGACGTCGATCCCGAACGGCGCGAGCTCGACCCGCAGGCTGTCGCTCAGGCCCTCGACCGCGAACTTCGTGGCGTGGTACCACGCGCCCAGCGGCTCCCAGAAGGTCGCGCCGATCGACGAGATGTTGATGACCCGGCCCGCGCCGCGCGCCCGCATCGAGGGCAGCAGCAGCTGGGTGAGCCGGGCGAGGCCGATGACGTTGACCTCGAGCTGCGCCCTGGCCTCGTCCATCGGCACGTCCTCGAGCGCCCCGTAGGAGCCGTAGCCGGCGTTGTTGACGAGCACGTCGACGTGGCCGGAGCGCTCCAGCACGCGCGCGACCCCGGCGACCATCGACGCGTCGTCGGTCACGTCCATGGCGAACGCGTCGATGCCCCGCTCGGCGAGCGGAGCCATCCGCTCGACGCGGCGCGCGACGGCGTGCACGGTCCAGCCGCGCTCGGCGAGCAGCAGCGCGGTGTGCAGGCCGATCCCGGAGGACGCTCCGGTGACGAGGGCGACGGGCACGGTGGGCCTCTCAGAGGACGTCGGCTGAGGCGGTGGTCCGGCGCAGCGCGGCGAGGAGCGCGTCGGCCGTGAGGTGCCCGACGACGGCGCGGTCCGGCCCCGTGACGGGGACGGGTCGCCCCCCGGAGGCTGCGAGCGCGGCGAGGGCGTCGTCGAGCCGGCTGCCGAGCCGGAGCGGCTCGGCCGGCGCCAGCTCCGGGACCGCTCCGCCCGCGCCGCCGGGCGCCGCCGGGGCGCCGGCGGGCGCGCCGGCGCCCGGCAGGAGGTCGACCGCCTCGAGCTCACCGATCGCCAGCAGGCGCACGGCACGCCCGCGCCCCACGAGGTCGGCGACCGTCGCGTTGGCCGGGCGCGCGAGCAGCTCGACGGCGTCGGACAGCTGCTCGAGGTGACCGCCGCGGCTGAACACGGCGATCCGGTCCCCCAGCCGCACGGCCTCGTCGACGTCGTGCGTGACGAACATCACTGTGGTGCCCAGCTCGCGCTGGATGCGCCAGAACTCCTCCTGCAGGCGCCGCCTTCCCGCGGGGTCCACGGCGCCGAACGGCTCGTCCATGAGCAGCACGGGAGGGTCCGCCGCCAGCGCGCGGGCCACCCCGACCCGCTGCCGCTCGCCCCCGGAGAGCTGGTGGGGGTAGCGGCGCGTGACGACGGCGGGGTCAAGGCCCACGAGCTCGAGCAGCTCGGCGGTGCGCCGGCGCGTGCGCTCGCGGTCCCAGCCGAGCAGCGCGGGCACCGTCCCGACGTTCTGCCCGACGGTGCGGTGCGGGAAGAGCCCCACGTCCTGGATGACGTAGCCCATGCGTCGGCGCAGCGCGACGGGCTCCTCGTCGGCGATGTCGCGCCCCTCGACGAGCACCCGGCCCGACGTGGGCTCGACCAGCCGGTTGGCCATCCGCAGCGTCGTCGACTTGCCGCAGCCCGACGGCCCGACGAGCACCATGAGCTCGCCTCCGTGCACGTCGAGGTCGAGGTCGGCGACGGCGACCGTGCCGTCCGGGTACTCCTTGCGGGCCTGCTCGTAGCGGATGACGGGGTCCGCGGACCGCTGCGCCTGCCCGGGGTGGCCCATGGGCCTGCACGCTACCGGGGCACCCGCCCTCGTGCGCGTCGTCGATCATGACCACGACAGCCGTCGCGTCGGCCGGGCGGCGGCGGTAGCGTCCGCACCGTGACCGACGCCCCGCCCAACCCGTGGTTGTCGTGGGCGTACGTGCGCGACAACCAGGCCGACATCCTCGAGGCCCTGGGCCAGCACGTGACCCTGACGGTCGAGGCCGTGGTCCTCGCACTGCTCATCGCCCTGCCGCTGGCGGTGCTGGCGCACGGGCGGCCGAAGGTTGCCACCACGGTGCTCGGCGTGTCCGGGGTGCTCTACACGATCCCGTCGCTCGCGCTGTTCGCGATCCTCGCGCCCTACACCGGCATCGGCCGCACCACGGTGCTCATCGGCCTCGTCGCGTACGCGCTGCTCGTGCTCGTGCGGACGGTCCTCGTGGGGCTCGAGGGCGTCGACCCCGAGGTGCGCGACGCGGCCCGCGGCCTGGGGTACGGGCCGGTGCGGATGCTGCTGACCGTCGAGCTGCCGCACGCCCTGCCCAGCATCGTCCTGGGGCTCCGGCTGGCCACGGTCACGACGGTGGCCCTGGTGACCATCGGCGTGGTCATCGGCTACGGCGGGCTGGGCCAGCTGATGTTCCGCGGCTTCGCGAGCTCCTACCGCGCCGAGATCCTCACCGCGACGCTGCTCACGCTGGCGATCGCCCTGGTGGCCGACCTGCTGCTGTGGCTCGGCGGGCGTCTCGTCACGCCGTGGACGCGGACGGCCACTCGATGAGCGCCCTCGAGGAGGCCGTCACCTGGCTCAACGACCCGCTCAACTGGTCCGGGCCGCAGGGCATCACCGCGCGGGTCGGCGAGCACCTGGGGATGTCGGCCGTCGCCGTGCTGCTCGCGGCGGCCGTCGCGCTGCCGCTGGGCGTGTGGCTGGGCCACCGGCGCCGCGGGGGCGCGCTCGTGGTCGTGGCGGCCAACACCTCGCGCGCGCTGCCCACCTTCGCGCTGCTGCTGATCTTCGCCTCGACATCGATCGGCTTCGGCAACCGCTCCACCGTGCTCGCCGCAGCGATCTTCGCGATCCCGCCGATCCTCACGCACGCGCACTCCGGCCTGCTGCAGGTCGACGCCGCGGCCCGGGACGCGGCGCGCGGCATGGGCATGTCGGGGCGCCGCTCCCTGGCGCTCGTGGAGATCCCGCTCGCGCTGCCCCTCATCGCCGCCGGCCTGCGCACGGCGGTGGTCCAGGTCATCGCGACGGTGCCGCTCGCGGCGCTCGTGGGCGGCGGCGGGCTCGGCACCTTCATCGTCGTGGGCTTCGGCACCCGGCGGTTCGGCGAGGTGCTCGCCGGGGGTCTCCTCGTGGCGGTCCTCGCGCTGGGCGCCGAGGTACTCCTGTCGACGGCCCAGCGGCTCGCGACGCCGGCCCCGGTGCGGGCCCACCTGGCGGGGCGGCGCGGCTGAGCCCTCCGGGAGGTCCGTCCCGCGGACGTCCCGTGACCGGACCGTGACCTTCCGCGCGCGGGTCTGGGGTTGCCCCGGGGCCCGATCCGGGTTCGGATGGTCATGGTGCCGCAACCGGCGGCCGACACCGGGAGCAGATCCGTGCGTTCATCCGTCGTCCTCACCACCCTCGCGGGCCTCGGCCTGCTCGTCGCCGGGTGCGGCGCACCGGGATCGTCCGGCACCGACGCCAGCACCACGCCCAGCGCGGCCGAGACCGCCGTCGAGCTCGCCGCGTGCGAGCCCGTCGCGGGCGACGCGCTCGTCGTCCTCGCCGACGACCTCGGCCTGCAGACCGTCGACAACATCGTCCCGGCCGTCAACGCCGCCGCGGTGGCCGGTGACGACGCGATCCTCGGCCTCCTCGACGCCGTCTCCGCCACGCTGGACACCCCGGCGCTCATCGCCCTCAACAAGGCCGTCGACGTCGACCGCCAGACGTCGACCGTCGTGGCGCAGGCCTACCTCGCCGAGCAGGGCCTCGACACGCAGGAGCAGGTGGGCGCCGGCCGCGCCGTCGTCGTGGGCGCCGGCAACTTCTCCGAGAGCGCCACGCTCGCCGAGCTCTACGCCGGCGTGCTGGACGCGGCGGGGTACGACGCCTCCACGCAGACCATCGGCAACCGGGAGACGTACCTCCCGGCGCTGCAGTCCGGCGAGCTGACCATCGTGCCCGAGTACGTGGGCACGCTGACCGAGTTCCTCAACAAGGGTGCCAACGGAGCGGACGCCGAGTCCGTGGCCAGCGCGGACCTCGACGCGACGGTGGCGGCCCTCACCGGCCTCGGCGAGGCCGTCGGCCTGGTCTTCGCCACGCCGGCCGCGGCGCAGGACCAGAACGCGTTCGCGGTGACCACGGCCTTCGCAGACGAGCACGGCGTGACGACCCTGAGCGAGCTGGCCGCGACGTGCGGCGGCATCGTGCTGGGCGGCCCGCCGGAGTGCCCCGAGCGGACCTTCTGCCAGCCCGGGCTGGAGGAGGTCTACGGCCTGCAGGTCGGCGAGTTCGTCTCGCTCGACGCCGGCGGCCCGCTGACCAAGTCGGCGCTGACCGGTGGCCAGATCGCCCTCGGCCTGGTCTTCTCCTCGGACGCCGCGCTCGCGGGCGAGTGACGTCCGCGCTGCCGGGGGCCTACCGGCCGTACGCCTCCAGCAGCCGCAGCCAGACCTCGCTCGTGGTCGGGTAGGCCGGCACCGCGTGCCACAGGCGCGCGATCGGCACCTGCCCGACGACGGCGATCGTCGCGGCGTGCAGCATCTCGGCGACCTCTGGCCCGACGAAGGTCGCGCCGAGCAGCACCTCGCGCTCGGTGTCGACGACGAGCTGGACCGTGCCGTCGACGTCGTCGCCCGCGAGCGCCGCGCCGGCGGCCGAGCGCAGCGCGACCTGCACCGTGCGCACCGGGTGGCCCGCCACCAGGGCCGCCGCCTCGGTCAGCCCCACCCAGGCCACCTCGGGCCGCGTGAACACCACCTGCGGCACGGCGGCGTGGTCCGCCGTCGCGGTGGTCGCCGACCAGGGCGCAGCGCCGTCGGGGGCGCCGGATCCCCCGGGCCCGAACCGCGCCGCGACGACGTCGCCGACGACGCGTGCGTCGTACTTGCCCTGGTGCGTCGTCGTCGTCCGCCCGGTGACGTCGCCCACCGCGAACAGCCAGCCGCCATCGACCCCCGTGACCTGCAGCGCATCGTCGACGACCAGAGCCGAGCCGGGCTCGAGGCCGACCGTCGCCAGGCCCAGGTCCCCCGTGGCCGGGCGGCGACCCGTCGCCACCAGCAGCTCGTCGGCGCGCACGCGCTCACCGGCAGCGTCGCCGACGCGCGCCAGCTCGACGACCACGCCGTCGGTGTCCCGCGTCACGCCGGTGGGGCGCGCCCCGTACCGGACGTCCACACCGAGCCCGACGAGGGCCTCGCCGACGGCCCGCCCGGCGAACGGCTCCGCGGCGGTGAGCACCCGGTCGCCCCGCACCAGAAGGGTGACCGCGGCGCCCAGGTCCGCGTACGCCGTGGCCATCTCCACGCCGACCACCCCACCGCCGAGGATCACCAGCGATCCCGGCACGTCGTGCACCGCCGTGGCCTCCCGGCTCGTCCACGGCACGGCCTGGGCCAGGCCCGGCAGGTCGGGCAGCACCGGCTCGCTGCCGGTCGCCACGACCACAGCGTGCCGCGCCACCAGCGTCAGAGCACCGTCGCCGGTCGCCACCTCGACGCGCCGCGGACCGACCAGCCGCGCGTGACCGCGCACGAGGTCGATCCCCGCGCCCGCCAGCCACGCCACCTGGGAGCCGTCGTCCCAGTGGGAGGCGAAGGCGTCCCGCCGGGCCAGGACGGCCGCCGGGTCCACGCCGCCCGTGACGGCCTGCGCCGCACCGCCCACGCCCCGGGCCGCCGCGAGGACGGCCCCCGGCCGCAGCAACGCCTTGGACGGCATGCACGCCCAGTAGGAGCACTCCCCGCCGACCAGCTCCGCCTCGACCACCACGACGCTGAGCCCCGTGCGCCCGGCGCGGTCCGCGGCGTTCTCGCCCACGGCCCCCGCCCCGAGGACGACGACGTCGTACGTGCGGGTCTGCTGTGCCATGGTCGCTCCTGCGGTGCGGGACAGGTCCCGACCATGCTCGCCCGCGGTGGCCCGGAGCGCACGCGGTGGTGGAGCGGGGACGACACAGGCCCCCGATCCGCGTCACCGCAGGTCAGGAGCCTTCTCGTGGTCTATCTGGTGCGCCATCAGGGACTCGAACCCCGAACCCGCTGATTAAGAGTCAGCTGCTCTGCCAATTGAGCTAATGGCGCGCGGTGCACGAGGCTACCACCGGGTCGCGGGTGCCGCGAAACCGTCCGGGAGGCGGTCAGGTGTCGCCGTCGGTCGGCTCGTCCGCCGCGACGTCGTCCGGCTCCGCCACGGGCTCCGTGTGGAGCCACCAGGAGTCGGCCGGCAGCCCCTCGGCGGCGAGGATGGCGGGAGACTCGGGGCCATCGGGGTCCACGAGGTCGGCGATGAGGGCGAGCGGCACGCCCTCCTCGAGCAGGTGCATCACCTCGGCCGACGCCTCGGCATCGGCCTCCTCGATCGCCTCGATGACGTCGGGATCGGACTCCAGCGCCGTCATCGACGGGTCGTCCTCACGCGGGGTGACGTCCACGTCCACCTCTCCACCTCATCGACCGGAACTCCACGGGTCTGTCCACGACACTGCATCATCCGCCCGGCTCGGACGCAACATCATCGGGGCGCGCCCGATCATCTCGGAGCAACCTCACAGGCACAAGCCCGCCGGGCCCCGGGCGCGTCCGGCGGCTCACAGGTACAGGCCGGTGCCCTCGCCGCCGCCGGCCGGCTCGGCCACGCCGTGGATGTCGCGCTCGCGCAGCAGCAGATAGGTCACCGCGCCGAGCTCGACCTCGGCGCGGTCCTCGGGGTCGAACAGGACGCGGTCGCCCAGCGCGACCTGGCGCACGTGCTGCCCCGTCGCCACCACCACGCCCCAGGCGAGTCGCTTGCCCACGCTGGCCGTGGCCGGGATGACGATGCCCGAGGTGGAGAGCCGCTCGGCCGACTCGGCGTCGATCCGGACCAGCACCCGGTCGTGCAGCATGCGCACCGGCGGACGGTCGTCGTGGGCGGGGTTCGGTCGATCGCTCGGGGCCACCCCCCGACGCTACTGGGTACGCTGAGCCACCCGCCCGAAGGAGTCCCATGCCCCGCCTCGCCGTCGGCGACCTCGCCCCCGACTTCACCCTGCCGACCGCCGACGGTGGCAGCGTCGCCCTGTCCGCGCTGCGCGGCGGGAAGGTCGTGCTGTTCTTCTTCCCGGCCGCGATGACCCCGGGCTGCACGCGTGAGGCGTGCGACTTCAACGAGTCGTACGCGACCCTGCAGGCGGCGGGCTACACGGTCATCGGCATCTCCCCCGACTCGCCCGCCACGCTCGCGCAGTTCGCCGCCGCCGAGGGGCTCACCTACCCGCTCGCATCGGACGCCGACCGCTCGGTGCTCGAGGCGTACGCGGCCTACGGCAGCAAGATGCTCTACGGCAAGGAGGTCGTCGGGGTGATCCGCTCGACGATCGTCATCGGCGCGGACGGGCGCGTCGAGCTGCCGCGGTACAACGTCAAGGCCACCGGGCACGTCGCGTCGCTGCGCACGGCCCTCGGCCTGGGCTGAACGCCGCAGGACCGGGACCCGGTGGTGGGGCCCGGTCCCCTAGGCTCGGGCACGAGCGCGAGTGGCGGAACAGGCAGACGCGCCAGGTTTAGGTCCTGGTGCCCTCGGGCGTGCGGGTTCGACTCCCGCCTCGCGCACCGGTGCCGTACGGGTCAGTGGTCGTGGCCCGCGTGGTCACCGTGGTCGTGGCCCTCGTGGTCGTGGCCGGCCTCGTGCTCCGCGACCTGACGGCGCACGTCCTCCATGTCCAGTCCCTTGACCGCCTGGACGACCTGCTCGAGCGACGGCGCGGGCAGCGCACCCGGCTGGGCGAAGACGAGGATGCCCTCACGGAACGCCATGAGCGTGGGGATCGAGGTGATCCCGGCCGCGGCGGCGAGCCCCTGCTCGGCCTCGGTGTCGACCTTGGCGTGCACGACGTCCGGGTGCTGCTCCGACGACGCCTCGAAGACCGGCCCGAACTGCCGGCACGGGCCGCACCACGCGGCCCAGAAGTCGACGAGCACGATGTCGCTGCTCGTGATGGTCTCCTCGAACGCCGCCTCGGTGAGCTCGACGGTGGGCATGGCTGGTCCTCTCGGTGGTCCGCTGCGATGTCGTGAGGTGTCAACAGCACACCCCCCTGGGTATTCCCGTGCCGCCGGAGGGCCGCTGCGCCAGGACCTCCCTTAGGCTCGCCCCCATGACCGAGACGGCCGACTACCCGCACGCCGCCCAGCCCGACGGCTGGCTCAGCGAGAGCGCGCTCGCCGCAGCGCGCGGCCACCTGCCCGTGCTGTACGTCGACGCCGTCCCGGTGCGCGTCGACGAGAGCGGGGACGTCGTGGCCGTCGGCCTGCTGCTGCGGGTCAACGGCGCGGGCGCGATCACCCGCGCACTCGTCTCCGGCCGCGTGCTCTACCACGAGCGTGTGCGCGACGCCCTGCTGCGGCACCTGGAGAAGGACCTCGGCCCGATGGCCCTGCCGCGGGTACCCGCCAGCCCCCAGCCGTTCACCGTCGCGGAGTACTTCCCCACCCCGGGCGTCACGCCGTACCACGACCCCCGCCAGCACGCCGTCTCGCTCGCCTACGTCGTCCCGGTCTCGGGCGACTGCCAGCCGCAGCAGGACGCCCTCGAGCTCGCGTGGCTGACGCCGGAGGAGGCGTGCAGCGAGGCCGTCCAGGTCGAGATGACCGGCGGGCACGGGTACCTGCTCCGCCAGGCGATGGCCCACGTGGGCCGCCTCGCGTAGGGTCCCCGTCCGCCGCGGGGGAACGGTCGACGCCCGGCGCGCCGCGCACCGGGCGGTGCGGGCTCAGCCCAGGGCCAGCTCCGGCCAGCCGGCAAGGTCGGCGCGCAGCGCGCGGTCGTGGGTCGCGACCACGACGGCGGCGCTCGTGGTGCCCAGCGCTGCCGTGAGCTCGTCGACCAGGGCGACGGACAGGTGGTTGGTCGGCTCGTCGAGCAGCAGGACGTGCGGGGCGGCGAGCAGCGCGCACGCCAGGTCGAAGCGGCGGCGCTGGCCCACGGACAGCTCGCGCAGCGGGCGGTCCAGGTCGTCCTCGGCGAGCACGCCCAGGGCCGCGACGGGGACGAGTCGCTCGGGGTCGATGCGACCGGCCGCGAGCAGCTCGAGCGCGTGGGCGGCATAGGTCTCGAAACCCGTGCGCGCGTCCGCGGCGCGTGAGCCCGGACCGTCGTCCTGAGCCAGCAGGCTGAAGCGCACCCCCGGCGCCTGACGGCGCAGGCCGCGGGCCGGCTCCAGGGTGCCGGCCAGCACGGCGAGCAGCGTCGACTTGCCCGAGCCGTTGGGCCCTGTGACGAGCAGGCGGCCGCACGGCGGCAGGTCCACCCGCACGCCCGGCAGGTCGAGGCGGCCGGGCACCTGCGCCCCGCGCACCTCGAGGAGCGGGTGGCCCCCGGCGTCACCCGTCGGCAGCGCGGGCAGGTCGGGGAAGGCGAGCACGGGCGGGGGCAGCGGCACCTCGACGGCGTCGGCCTCGAGCCGCGCGATGAGCCGGTCGGCGGCCTTGACGTGGACCCTGGCGTGGGTCGCCCTGCGGTGCGTCTGGCTGCCCTTGGGCGGGCGCCACTCGTCGGACAGTCCCTCGTAGGCGTCGTCGAGGCGGCGGGCCAGGGCGGCGGCGCGCTGCCGCTCGGCGGCATGGCGCGCCCGCCAGCGCCGCAGCGCCGCCGTCCGCTGGAAGCGGTAGGCCGCGTAGCTGGACTCGCCGTAGAGCACGGGCCGACCGTCCACCGACGGGTCGAGGTCGAGGATCGCCGTCATGACGTCGTCGAGCAGGCGGCGGTCGTGCGTCACGATGACGACGGCGCCCGGCCAGCCCTGCAGCTGCGCGGTGAGGTACTCGATCCCGTCGGCGTCCAGGTGGTTGGTCGGCTCGTCGAGCAGCAGGATGTCGGCCCGGCCCGCGACCGTGCAGGCGAGGCGGACGCGGTAGCGCTCGCCGACGGACAGCGTGCCCAGCGGGCGGTCCCGGTCGCGCGGGGCACCGAACCGCGTCAGGGCCTCGTCGGCGCGCCGGTCGGCATCCCACACCTGGGCGCGCTCGGCGTCCCCGAGCGCGAGGGTGAGGTGCTGCGCTGCCGCCTCGTGCGCGTCGTCGTCCGACGCCAGGCCGCTCAGCGCGTCCAGGGCCGCGGTGTAGCGCGCGGACACGGCGCGCACGCCGGCCAGGGCGCGGTCGACGAGATCGCCGACGGTCGCCTCCGGTGCGGCGTCGAGGTCCTGGCGCACGGTCGCCACGCTGCCGCTCACCGCGACCGTGCCGGCGCTCGGCGTGAGCTCGCCGGCCAGGACGCGCAGCAGCGTCGTCTTGCCCGTGCCGTTCTCCCCCACCAGCCCGATCCGGTCTCCGGGCCCCGCCGCGAACGTCACGCCCGCCAGGACGGCGCGGCCGGGATAGCCCACGGCGAGGTCGCGCGCGGCCAGGTGCACGCGGCCGGTCGCACCGGCCGCGCCGGGGTCGAGGGGCGTGGCCGTCACAGCCTCGCGGCGATGACGGGGGCCAGCGCACGGAACGCCTGGCCACGGTGGGAGATGGCGTTCTTCTCCTGCGCGGTCAGCTCCGCGCAGGTGAGGGGTCCTGCGGTGGCGTGCGCCGGCTGGTGGTCCGGGACGAGCACCGGGTCGTACCCGAACCCGCCCGTGCCACGCGGCGCCGTCGTGAGCGTGCCCCGCAGCACGCCGGTCTCCACGTGCTCGTAGCCGTCCGGGGTCACGAGGGCGGCGGCGCAGACGAACTGGGCCCCGCGGTGCATGGCCGGGACGTCGGCGAGCTGGGCGAGCAGCAGCGTGAGGTTGGCCGCGTCGTCACCGTGCCGGCCGGACCACCGCGCCGAGAAGATCCCCGGCGCTCCGCCCAGCACGTCGACGGCGAGGCCGGAGTCGTCCGCGACCGCCGGCACGCCCGTGGCGCGTGCGAGCGCACGGGCCTTGAGGAGCGCGTTCTCGGCGAACGTCACACCATCCTCGACGGGCTCGGGAGCCCCGAGGTCTGCTGCGGCCACGACATCGGCCGGGTCGAGGCCCGGCACGACGGCGAGGATGGCGCGCAGCTCGCCGAGCTTGTGGGCGTTGTGCGTCGCCAGCACCAGGCGGGGGCTCATCGCTGCGGCGGGTCCAGTGCCAGCGCGGCCGCCTGGATCTCGGTGAGGCGCGCGATGCCCCCCACCGCGAGATCGAGCAGCAGGTCGAGCTCCGCGCGGTCGAACGCCGCCTGCTCGGCCGTGCCCTGCACCTCGACGAACTTCCCGCGGCCCGTGACGACGACGTTCATGTCCGTCTCGGCGCGCACGTCCTCGACGTACGGCAGGTCGAGCATCGGCACGCCGTCGATGATGCCGACGCTCACGGCCGCGACCGAGTCGGTCAGGACCGGGGCCGTGCCGCCGATCTTGCCCGTGCGCCGGCCCCATGCGACGGCATCGGCCAACGCGACGTAGGCGCCCGTGATCGCCGCGGTGCGGGTGCCCCCGTCAGCCTGGAGCACGTCGCAGTCCAGGACGATGGTGTTCTCGCCCAGGGCCTTGACGTCGATGACGGCACGCAGCGAGCGGCCGATGAGGCGGGAGATCTCATGCGTGCGGCCACCGATGCGCCCCCGCACCGACTCGCGGTCGCTGCGGGTGGAGGTCGCGCGCGGCAGCATCGCGTACTCGGCCGTCACCCAGCCCTGGCCGCTGCCCTTGCGCCAGCGCGGCACGCCCTCGGTGAAGGACGCGACGCACAGCACGCGCGTGCGGCCGAACTCGACGAGCACGCTGCCCTCGGCCTCGTCGAGCCAGCTCCGCGTGATCGTCACGGGTCGCAGCTCGTCGGGGTGGCGACCGTCGGCGCGGGGCCCGTCGGCGCGCGCTGCATCGGCGCGAGATGCCGGCGCGGCGGGTGTGGCGGCAGGAGGCGTGGTGGGGGTGGTCATGGCATGACCCTAAGGCAGCGGGGGGACACGCCCCGGGGCCGGGACCTGGCGGAGAGTGGCGACCCCGCGCGGAGCGTTCCGACTCCCTGCGGAGCGTTCCGACTCTCCGCGGAGGGTTCCGGT
>NZ_DAORSQ010000001.1:39483-43421 GCF_035443605.1 Actinotalea sp.
GACGACGGGCCCGTCGTAGACCTCGCGGGCCTCGTCGAGTGCGGCGTCGGGGTGGTTCCAGGCCGGGACGTGGGTGATCACCAGCGCGCCCACACCCCCGCGGGCCGCCGCCTCGCCGGCGCGACGCCCGGTCAGGTGGATGCCCCGCACCGCGTCGTCGCGACCCTCGACGAACGACGCCTCGGCGAGCAGCACGTCCGCGTCGCGCGCCAGCTCGTCGAGCCCCGGGCACGCGTCCGTGTCCCCCGAGTACGCCAGGGTGACCCGGTGCGACGGATCGTCCTCGGCCGGGCCGCGCACCCGCATCCCGTAGGCGGGCACCGGGTGCTGGACCGCGAGCGGTGTGATCTCCAAAGGCCCCACGCGCACCGGGTAGCCCGCCTGCCAGGTGTGCACGGTGAGCTGCTCCCCCATGGACTCGCCCGGCTCCAGCCCGTACGCCTCCCCGAGCCGCGACGCCGTCCCGAAGGGACCGTGCACGGGCAGGGGGACTCGGCCGCGCGAGGGCGACGTCGGGCGGTAGCGCAGGTAGACGTAGAGACCGCACAGGTCGGCCATGTGGTCCGGGTGCAGGTGGGACAGCGCCACGGCGTCCACGTCGGAAGGGTCGAGGTGCTGCTGGAGCGCCCCGAGCGCCCCGCTGCCCAGGTCGAGGAGCACGCTCCAGGTGCGTCCGCCCTGGTCCTCGGCCTGGACGAGGTAGCAGGACGCCGCGGAGTCGGGTCCGGGGAACGAGCCGGCGCAGCCGACGACGGTGAGCCTCATGTCAGCGCAGGCTCGTCGAGTGCTCGACCGCGACCACCTCGGGCCCGAGGAACCGGCGCGCGAGCGTGGCGAACGCCGCGGCGTCCCCGGTGGCCACGAAGCGGTGCTGCGGCGGGCCGAGCGCCGGGTCCCGCTCGAGGCCGTTCGCCACGAGGGTCCGGTAGACGTCCTTGGCCGTCTCCTCGGCGCTGGACACGAGCGTGACCCCCTCGCCCATGACGTACGAGATCACTCCGGTCAGCAGGGGGTAGTGCGTGCAGCCCAGCACGAGGGTGTCGACGTCGGCGGCCTGGACGGGGGCCAGCGACTCCCGGGCCACGGCGAGCACGTCCGGACCGGAGGTGCGGCCCGCCTCGACCAGCTCGACGAACCGGGGGCAGGCCCGGGACGTCACGTGCACACCCTGGGCGACGGCAAGGGCGTCGTCGTACGCGCGCGACTCGATCGTGGCCCGGGTGCCGATCACCCCGATGCGGCCCGTGCGGGTGGCGGCGGCGGCCCGGCGTGCGGCCGGCAGGATGACCTCGACCACGGGCAGCCCGCGACGCTGGGTGTAGCGCTCGCGCGCGTCGCGCAGCACGGCGGCCGACGCGGTGTTGCACGCGATGACGAGCATCTTGACGCCGGCGTCCACCAGGTCGTCCATGACCTCGAGCGCGTGCGCCCGGACGGCCGCGAGGGGTTTGGGCCCGTAGGGGCCGTTGGCGGTGTCGCCGATGTAGAGGACCGCCTCGTGCGGCAGCTGGTCGAGCACGGCGCGGGCGACGGTCAGGCCGCCGACACCGGAGTCGAAGATGCCGATCGGAGCGTCGTTCACGGGCCGAGCCTAGACCGCGCCACCGTCCCGCACGGGAGGCAGCGCGTCGACCATGAGCTGGACCAACGACTCCTGCAGCTCGGTCAGGACGGCGTAGACGGTCGCCAGGAACCGGGCCGTCGCCTCGTCCTGCGTCGCCACCGGCCCGTCGCGCTGCGCGAGGTCGTAGACCGACTCCGCGTCGTCGTCGGTGAGGACGCCCAACCGGCTCGCGAGCACCAGGCGCAGGTCGGTCAGCGCCGCCGCCACGGCGGCCGCGTCGCTGGGCACGACGACGGCGTCCGGTCGGGCCGCGTCGAGCACGGCACGGAGCCGGCGCAGGTGGCCCACCTTGGTGCCGCGCAGGTCGGCCTCCGTCAGGCGACGCAGCTCGGCCGCGAGCTCCGGGTCCGCAGCGGCGTCGGGGAGCAGGCGGAGCAGCGCCGGGTCGGTGGGCGTGCGCACCGGGCCGGTGCCAAGGCGCAGGGTCGCGAACGGGTCGTCGGACGCTCCCCCGGGCGGGGCCCCGGCCCCGCCGAGGAGCAGGTCGACCACCCCGTCGACGACGTCGAGGAGCACGGCGCGCTCGGGCGCCTCGATCCGCGCCACGTACGCCGGCCCGTCGTCGATGCGGAACGGCCTCATCTCCGGTACCGCGCGCCCGACGTCATCGGTCGGACGCCTGGACCGTTGCCCACAGCCCGAACCCGTGCATCGCCTGGACGTCGGCCTCCATCTGCTCGCGCGGCCCGGTCGAGACCACGGCACGACCCTCCTCGTGGACCTGGCGCATCAGCCGCTCGGCGCGCTCGGCCGCATAGCCGAAGTAGGAGCGGAACACGTAGGCGACGTAGCTCATGAGGTTGACCGGGTCGTTCCAGACGATGGTCACCCAGGGCGAGCCCAGCGCCGCGCGGAGGTCCTCGACGGGCTCGGCGAGGCTGGACGGGGTGGGCACGCGACCACTCTAGGAGCGCACCCGGTGGGCGGCAGCCGCCGTCCCGACGGCACGGCACGACGCAAGCGCTTGCGAGCATCCCGGGCCGCCGCACCCTAGGTTGTCCCTCATGAGCGCAGCGCCGCCCTCGTCCACCGCCCTCCTCACGGACCGGTACGAGCTCACCATGCTCGACGCCGCGCTCGCCGACGGCACCGCGGGCCGGCACTGCGTCTTCGAGGTGTTCACCCGCCGCCTCCCGCCCGGGCGTCGGTACGGGGTGCTGGCCGGCACGGGCCGCGTCCTCGAGGCGATCGGGGCGTTCCGGTTCGGTGACGCAGAGCTCGCCTACCTCGCCGAGCACCGCATGGTCACGCGGAGCACGCTGGACCACCTCGCCGCCTTCCGGTTCACCGGGTCGATCACCGGCTACGCCGAGGGCGAGTGCTTCTTCCCGTTCTCCCCCGTCATGGTCGTCGAGGGCACGTTCGCCGAGGCCGTGGTGCTCGAGACGCTGGTGCTCTCGGTGCTCAACTACGACTCCGCCGTCGCGTCCGCGGCGTCCCGCATGACGGCAGCGGCCGGTGACCGTCCGTGCCTCGAGATGGGCTCCCGCCGCGCGCACGAGCAGGCCGCCGTGGCGGCCGCCCGCGCAGCCGTCGTCTCGGGGTTCGCCGGGACGTCCAACCTCGAGGCGGGCCGCCGCTACGGCCTGCCCACCATCGGGACCGCGGCCCACGCGTACACGCTGCTGCACGACGACGAGGCGTCGGCCTTCGCCTCGCAGGTCGCCGCGCAGGGGCCCGGCACCACGCTGCTCGTGGACACCTACGACGTCACCCGCGGCGTGGCGCGCGCGGTCGAGGCCGCCGGGACCGGGCTCGGCGCGGTACGGCTCGACTCGGGCGACCTGCTGTCCCAGTCCCGCGAGGTGCGCGCCCAGCTCGACGCGCTGGGCGCAACGGGCACCCGGATCGTCGTCACGTCCGACCTCGACGAGCACGCGATCGCGGCGCTGGCCGCAGCGCCGGTCGACTCCTACGGCGTCGGCACGTCGGTGGTGACGGGATCCGGCGCGCCGACCTGCGGCATGGTCTACAAGCTCGTGGCGCGTGAGGGGGCCGACGGCGTGCTCGCGCCGGTCGCCAAGGCCTCGACACGCAAGACGAGCACCGGGGGACGCAAGACGGCAGCGAGGCGCTTCGGCGCCGACGGCCGTGCCGTCGAGGAGGTGCTCGTCACGGGACCCGACCAGGCCGTGGCGACCTGGGCCTCCCCGACGCACGACCTGCGGCCCCTGCACGTGCCGCTCGTGGCGCACGGCGCGGTCGACACCCGCTGGACGGGCTCGACCGGGGTCCAGCGGGCCGCGGCCCGCCACGCCGAGTCCCGGGCCGAGCTGCCCCGCACAGCGCGCCGGTTGTCGGCCGGCGAGCCGGC
>NZ_DAORSQ010000001.1:43521-74743 GCF_035443605.1 Actinotalea sp.
CGGCCGGGGTCGTCGCTCAGCGGCGGCCGACGAACCAGTCGCGGACCACGGCCGCCCGGGTCTCCAGCTGCTCGGCGCTGGCGAGCGCGACCTCCGGCCCGCCAGAGCGACGGCGCAGCTCGGAGTGCACGGTGCCGTGCGGCTGACCGCTGCGCCGCGCCCACGCGCCGACCAGCCCGTTGAGCTCCTTGCGCAGCTCGGTGAGGCGCCGGTGGTCGACGACCGGCGCGGCCGCGGCCGTGGCCGACCGGCGCGCCTGGACCTGGTCGGCCTGGCGCTGACGCAGCAGCGTGCTCACCTGGTCGGCGTCGAGCAGCCCCGGCAGGCCAAGGAAGTCGAGCTCCTCCGCCGAGCCGACCTCCGCACCCGTGCCGAACTCGCCGCCGTCGAACAGGACGCGGTCGAAGGTCGCCTGCGCGTCGAGCGCCTGGAAGGTCCCCACCAGCCCGTCGGGGCCTACGACGTCCGGGGTGGAGTCGGCGCGCTCGGCCGCGGCGAGCAGCCCGTCGTCGAGGGTCAGCTCACCGGAGAGGATCGGCCGGTCCAGGGCGTGGTCCCGCTCGAGCTCGAGAGCGGCGGCCAGGCCCAGCAGCGGTGCCACGCTCGGCAGGAACACCGAGGCGGTCTCGCCGCGGCGCCGCGCGCGCACGAACCGGCCCACCGCCTGGGCGAAGAAGAGCGGCGTCGCGGTCGACGTCGCGTAGACGCCCACCGACAGGCGCGGCACGTCCACGCCCTCGGAGACCATCCGCACGGCGACCATCCACCGCGCGTCGCCGTCGGCGTACTCCTCGATGCGCTCCGAGGCTCCCGCGTCGTCCGACAGCACCACGACCGGCTCCGCCCCGGTGATCCGGCGCAGGTGCACGGCGTAGGCGCGCGCGTCGGCCTGGTCTGTGGCGATGACCAGACCACCGGCGTCGGGCACGGTGCGCCGCACCTCGGTGAGCCGGCGGTCCGCGGCGGCGAGCACCGCGGGGATCCACTGGCCCTCGGGGTCCAGTGCCGTGCGCCACGCCTGGGCCGCGAGGTCCTTCGTCAGCGGCGCACCGAGCACGGCGCTGACCTCGTCACCCGATCGCGTGCGCCAGCGCATCTGCCCCGAGTAGGTCAGGAAGAGGACGGGCCGCACGACGCCGTCGCGCAGGGCGTCGCCGTAGCCGTAGGTGTAGTCCGCGGACGAGCGACGGATGCCGTCCGCCCCGCGCTGGTACGCGACGAAGGGGATCGGCGCCGTGTCCGAGCGGAACGGCGTGCCCGTGAGGGACAGCCGCCGGGTGGCGGCCTCGAACGCCTCACGGATCGCGTCACCCCAGGTCAGCGCGTCGCCGCCGTGATGGACCTCATCAAGGATGACGAGCGTCGGGGCGGCCTGCGTGCGGGCCGCGTGCAGCGCGGGGCGCATCGCGACCTGCGCGTAGGTCAGCGCCACCCCGTCGAAGTGCGCGCCGTGCCGACCCTGGCTGTTGCGGAACGTCGGGTCGAGGTGCACCCCCACGCGGGCGGCAGCGTCGGCCCACTGCTTCTTGAGGTGCTCGGTGGGCGCCACGACCGTGACCCGGCGCACCACGCCGTGCGCCAGCAGGTCGGTGGCGACCCGCAGCGCGAACGTCGTCTTGCCGGCGCCCGGCGTCGCGACCGCGAGGAAGTCCCGCGGGGCCCGCGCCTCGTACGCGCCGAGCGCGGCAGCCTGCCAGGCGCGCAGCTTGTCGGCAGTACCCCAGGCCGCCCGGCCGGGGAAGGCGGGCGAGAGGTGCGACGCCGCGGACGGCGACGGCGCTGCTGCTGCGAAGAGATCGGGCTGGTGCGCGGCTCCGGACGGCGGCCTCACTTCCCGCCGGGGGCGTCGTTGCCCGGGCCGCCCGAGCCGGGCTGGTCGCCGTCCTGCGGCTCCCGCAGTCCCTCGTAGATCTCCTTGCACACGGGGCACACGGGGAACTTGTTCGGGTCACGGCCGGGCACCCACACCTTGCCGCACAGCGCGACCACGGGGCTGCCGCTCAGCGCGGAGGACAGGATCTTCTCCTTGCGCACGTAGTGCGCGAACCGCTCGCGGTCCCCGGGCTCGAGCTCCTCGCGCACCTCGGTGCGCTCCAGCACGCTCGTCGAGGTGCCGGGGCCGCCGGGCTCGCGCGGGTCGTCGGGCGCGGGGGGCATCGGCTGGCTCATGGTCACCGATTCTACGTCGAGGGGTCCGACACCTGCCGCGCCACCACGCCCACCGGCGCCACCGTGGCCACCACGGCGACGCCCCCGCGACTCCCCCGACCACCCCTCCGGCGGGGCTACAGGCCCTGCCAGGCGGGCTTGGCCGCGTACGTCTCGCGGTAGTAGTCCGCGAGCTGGAGCCGGCTGGCTGCCGCCTCGTCGAGCAGCACCGTGACGTGCGGGTGCAGCTGGAGCACCGTGGCCGGCCACATCGCGCTGATCGGCCCCTCGACCATCTGGTGCACGGCCTCGGCCTTGCCCCGCCCCGTCGCGAGCAGCACGACGTGCCGCGCGGCCACGATCGTCGCCAGCCCCTGGGTCAGGCAGTGCTGCGGCACGGCCGCGACGTCCCCGCCGAAGAACCGCGCGTTGTCCGCCCGCGTCTGGGCCGTGAGCGTCTTGATCCGGGTCCGCGAGGCGAGCGAGGAGCCCGGCTCGTTGAACGCGATGTGCCCGTCGGTGCCGATCCCGAGGATCTGCAGGTCCACCCCGCCCGCCTCGGCGATCGCCGCCTCGTACTGCTCGCACGCGGCGCGCAGGTCGGCCGCCAGGCCGTCCGGGCCCCGGACCGCCCCCGGCACGAAGTCGACGCGGCCGACGAGGTCGCGGTCGATGACCGTCCGGTACCGCTCCGGGTGGTCGGCGGGAAGACCGACGTACTCGTCGAGCGTGAAAGCCTGCGCCCGGGCGAAGGACAGCCCCTCGGTGGCGTGCCGGCGGGCCAGCTCGTCGTACACCGCGAGCGGGCTGGAGCCGGTGGCCAGCCCCAGCACCGCGTCGGGCCGGTCGGCGAGCAGCTGCGCGACGGCGTCGGCCGCGAGCGTGGCCAGGTGCTGCGCCGAGGTCTGGATCACGACTTCCATGACGTCTCCGGGGTGCGGGTGCGGGGCCGGACGGCGAGCGCCGCACCGACGGGGCCGACCGGGAGGCCGGCAGGGACGACGGCGACGCGGTCCGCCAGGGCGAGGCTGCGCAGGAACGGCGAGGTGGCGGCACGGCGCGCGAGCGCTGCGCGCACCGCCGCCACCAGCTCGGCTCCCAGTGCCGCGACGCCCCCGCCCAGGACCACGTGCTCGACGTCGGTCGACAGCACCAGCACGAGCACGGCCGCGGCGACGGCGTCGGCGAACGCGTCGCGGACCGCCTCGGCCGCCGGGTCACCCGCCGCGGCGGCGGCGAAGAGCTCGACGGGTGCCGGGCGGCCCGACCTCGACGGCCACGCGGCGTCCAGGGCCGAGCCCGAGGCGTAGAGCTCGAGGCACCCCCGCTGGCCACAGCTGCACGCCGGACCGTCCGGCCGGTAGGTGACGTGACCGATCTCCCCCGCCGCGCCCGACGCGCCCCGGCGCAGCACGCCGTCGAGCACCAGGCCCGCGGCGAGCCCCGTGCCCAGCGCGAGCAGCGCGAGGTCCCCGCCGAGCCCGAGCAGCCGGGCCGCGCCGAGGGCCGCGACGTTGAGGTCGTTCCCGACGACCACCGGCACCCCCAGGTCGGCACCCAGCCGTGCGGCGAGCGGCAGCGGCTCGACGATGCCGAGGTTCACGGCGTGCGCCACCACCCCGGCCGACGGGTCGACCAGACCGGGGATGCCCACGCCCACGCCGTCGAGCCCAGCGAGCGGCACCCCCGCGGCCACGCACACCTGGCGCACGGCCGTCGCGACGGCACCTACCACGCCGTCGGGCCCGGGCACGGAGTCCAGCCGCGCCTGCGCGCGCACGTCCGCCCCGTCGAGCAGCACGGCGAGCACCTTGGTCCCGCCGACGTCGACCCCGACGCGCGGCCCCGGCTCCCGCTCCGGCCCCCGCTCCACAGCTGTGGCGCTCACCCCTTCACCGCCCCGCTGACCAGCCCGGACGTCATCCGCGACTGGACCACGAGGAAGAACACGATGACCGGCAGCGCGATGAGCGTGGAGGCCGCCATGACCTCGCCCCAGTCCACGCCCCGGTTGGCGCTCGCCGCGAGGAAGGACCGCAGCCACAGCGGCAGCGTCTGCGCCGACTCGGCCGGCAGGGCCACGAGCGCGACCGTGAACTCGTTCCACGCCTGCAGGAACGCGTACACGCCCGAGGCGATGAGGCCGGGGGCGAGGAGCGGGAAGGTGATCCGCAGGAAGGCCTGGGTGCGGCTCAGGCCGTCGACCATCGCGGCCTCCTCGAGCTCTGCGGGCACGCCGGCGACGAACCCGCGCAGCATCCACACGGTGAAGGGCACGATCGCCGCGGTGTAGAGGACCGCGACGCCGAGCACCGCGTTGAGCATCCCCGCCGCGGACAGCATCTTGTACTGCGCGATGAACAGGCCCTCGGCCGGCAGCATCTGGATGAACAGCACCGCGAGCACGAACGACCTGCGGCCGCGGAACCGGAACCGGCTGATCGCCAGCGCGGCGAGGAACGCGAACGCGAGCACCGCCACGACCGTCACGGCCGTGATCGACAGGCTCATCCGCAGCGCCGTGGTGAAGCTGGTGCCCTCGACCACGCGCTCGAAGTTCCGCAGGGACGGCGAGGCGGGCCAGAACGACGGGGTCGGGGACCGCAGCAGGGCGTCCGGGGTGAGCGAGGAGATGATCATCCAGTAGACCGGGAAGGCCCAGACCACCGCGACGAGCAGGGCGACGGCCGCCACGGCCGCCCGGCCGAGCCTGCGGCGCCAGCGACCGGTCGGGACCACGACCGACGGCGCACCGGTCGGCAGCGAGCGGGCGGGGGCGATGCCGACGGCGCTCATGCGGCGTCCTCCTGCAGCAGCGAGCGGACGTAGGGCCAGCTCAGCGCGATGGTGAGCGCGAGCACGAAGATCGAGACGGCGGCCGCGCCGGCGAAGTCCTGGCGGCCCACCCCGAGCTCGAAGATGAAGTTGCCCAGCAGGTTGGTCTCGGCGACCGGGGCGCCGGCGTCCTGCAGCAGCCGGATCTGCGCGAACACCCGCAGGTCCCAGATGACCTGGAGCAGCAGCACGATGGACAGCACCGGCCGGATCATCGGCACGGTGATCCGCCAGAAGATCTGCGCCGGCCCGGCACCGTCGATGGTCGCGGCCTCGATGACCTCGTCCGGCACCTGGGTGAGCCCCGCGAAGACCGACAGCGCCACGAACGGCACCGACATCCACACGATGATCACCGTGGCGACGAAGAAGAAGGAGAGCGGCTGGGCAAGCCAGTTGTGCCCGTCCATCCCGGTGAGCCCCGCCCGGACCAGCAGCCAGTTGATCACCCCGGTGCGCCAGTCGAAGAGCCACTTCCACACGGTCACCGACGCGACCATCGGCATGGCCCACGCCAGCAGCATCGAGATCTGCAGCACGAGCTTGACGGCCTTGCCGGTCGCCTTCATGAGGAGCGCGACGCCGATCCCGATCGCCACCGTGACGAAGGCGTTGACCAGGCAGAACGCGATGGAGCGCGCGACGACGGCCCACAGCCTGTCGTCCGTGAAGATCCGCGCGTAGTTGTCGAGGCCGACGAACGTCGGCGGCTGGCCGAACTGCTGGGCGAGCCCGTACTCCTGGAACGAGGTGACGACCTGCCAGTAGACGGGGTACCCCATCCCGACGAGCATGACGGCGACGGCCGGCAGCACCAGCAGGTAGGGCACGCGCGGCGCACGACGGCGTCGGGGCGGGGGCGGGGCGGGCGCCTCGACCGTGCGCTGCACGGTGAGGTCGGGGCCGGCGGTCATGGGTCCTCCACGCTGAGGACGTGCCGGGGCACGTCGAGGGCTCGCTGGTTCCACGGTGGCACGTCCGGGCGCGCGGCGCGGGCTCGGCGGGTGCGGGGTACGGGGGTGCTGCGTCGCCGCAGGGCGGCCCTGGGCCGCGGGCGGGGGCGGCGCTGGTCGCGCGGTGGCGGCGCTGTCCGCGGGGAGGCGGCGCTGGGCCGCGGGGTGGGCGGGGGTGGCGCCCCGCTCACCGGTCCGACCGTCGCGCGGCCGGACCGGTGAGCACCGGGGTCAGCCCTGGCCGTTGAGCATCGGGGTGAGCATCTCGTCGTACTCGGCGGCGAGCGCCGTGACGTCACCACCCTCGGCGATCTTCTGGAACAGCTCCTCGTAGACGAAGGCGCCCTCGACGGCTGCCCAGCCCGGCGCGGCCGGGGTGAGCTTGGAGGCCGCAGCGGTCTCGATCATCGTGGTCGCGAACGCGTCGTCGCCCAGGGCGGAGACGAAGTCGCTGTTGGCCGGGCCGAGCCCGTTCTCGCCCAGCAGCATCTGGTACTCCTCCGAGAAGATGATCCGCAGGAGGTTCTCGGCGAGCTCCGGGTGCTGGGACTGCGCCGAGATGGCGATGTTGGAGCCGCCGGCGAAGACGGGCGCGATGCCGCCGTCCATGCCGGGCAGGGCGAAGATGCCGAACGTGTCCGCGTCGGCCATGCCGTCCCGGACCTCCTCGCCCTCGTCGTTGGTCGTCAGGTCGCCGATGGACCAGCGGGCCCAGCCCGGCGCCATGATCGTCGCCGCGTCGGGCGCGGTGCCCTCACCGGCGTCGTTGAGGAAGTCCCAGTAGGCGACGTCGCGCTCCGTCGTCGGGATGTTCGAGGCGCCGGCGTAGACGTCCTGCCACATCTCGAGGCCCGCGATGGTCTTGGGGTCGGACAGCGTGGAGGTCCACTCGGTGCCGTCCACCGTGGCGAGCTCGCCGCCGTTGGCGAAGACCCACGAGATGCCGTTGCGCCAGTCCTGGCCGCCCATCGCGAAGCCCGACAGCTCGTCCGTGCGCAGCGCCTTCACGGCGTCGGAGAACTCGGTCAGCGTGGTGGGCACCGCCAGGCCGGCGGCCGTCCAGATGTCCTTGCGGTAGAACATGTAGCGCGAGCCGAAGTAGTACGGCAGCGCGTACTGGGCGCCGTCGACCGAGCCGACCTCGACGAAGGACGGCAGCAGCTTGTCGCCACCGAGCTCCTCGTACATCGCGGACACGTCACGGAACGCTCCGATGGTGGTGAACGTCGGCGCCTGCGTGTTGCCGAGCTCGACGACGTCGGGGGTGTTCTCGGCGTCGGGCAGCGCGGTGGTCAGCTTGGTGACGAGGTCGCCCCAGGACTGCTCCTCGATGACGAGGGTCGAGCCCTCGTTCTGCGCGGCGAAGGTGTCGACCAGGTAGTCGCGCAGCGCCTGCGGGGTGTCGCCGCCGGCCAGCCAGAGGGTGATCTCCGCACCCTCGGTGGCGCCCTCCTCGGTCGAGGTCTCGGTGCCGTCTGCACCGTCGTCGGTCGTCCCGGAGCACGCGGCCAGGGCGAGCACGCCCACCAGACCGAGCGCGAGTCCACTCTTGCGTACCATTCTCACGTTGGAGTTCCTTCCTGAGGAAGGGACGGTGCCGGACAGCGCCGTCCCGGGTGTGTTCTCCGACCTGCAGGCTGGTCGGCTCGGGGTCGTCACGTGACCCCGAGCTGACCGGACAGCACGAGGACAGCGGCCCCGGACAGGGCCCCGTCCTCGCCGAGCGTGGTCATCCGCAGCGCGAGGCCGCCGCTGATGGCCGGCATGGTGCGCTCCTTGAGGGTCGCCAGCGCCGCGAGGCGCAGGGGTCCGTCGAGGAGCTCGGGGGGACCGCTGACCACGACCTCGGAGAGGTTCAGCGCACTGACGACCGGCGCCAGGACGATGCCCAGGCGACGGCCGACCGACGCCAGCGCGGCGTCGGCGGAACGGGGGTCGAGACCGGCGATGCGGGCGCGCAGCGCGCGTGCCGACATGATCGTCTCGAGGCAGCCGGTGCGACCGCACGCGCACGCAGAGGGCGGACCGAACGGCGAGCCCTCGACGTCACGGTCGTCCACGGCCGTGACGTGACCCAGCTCGCCGGCCGCGTGACCATGACCCTGGACCAGCGAGCCGTCGAGCACGATCCCCGCTCCGACGCCCTGCCGGACGGTGAGGACCAGCAGGCCGCTGCCCGCGGCACCGCCGAACGTGAACTCGCCGAGCGCGGCGGTGTTGGCGTCGTTGGCGACGTGCACCGGCAGGCCGAGCGCCGCGCCCACGACGGTGGCGAGCGGCACGTCGTACCAGCCCCGGTTGGGCGCCTCGAGCACCCGGCCGGCAGGGTCGATGACGCCGGGCGAGCCGATGCCGACGCCGAGCACGGGGCACGTGGCCGTCGCGACCAGCTCGGCGCAGAAGGCGATGAGCGCATCGACGGCGGCCTGGCCCGTGAGGCCGGAGCTGGGGGCCGAGCGTCGCACGACGAGCTGGCCGGCGACGTCGACGATGGCGCCGTGCATGAGCTCGTCGTCCGCGAGGTCGACGGCGACGATCTGGAAGGCGTCGGGGCGCAGGTCGACCAGGGTGCCGGGCTTGCCCACCTTGCCCTCGGTGCGGGCCCCGGTCTCGACGACGAGCCCCTCGGCGAGCAGGTCACCGACGAGGTCGGAGACGGTCACCCTGGTCAACCCGGTGGAGCGAGCGAGGTCGGCGCGCGAGCTGGGTCCGGAGTGGAACAGGTGCTGCAGGACCATCGAGCGGTGGTGCGCGCGGGCGTGCTCGGGGAGCACCTTGGTGGTCGGCCGCAGGGCGCGCCCCCAACCCGTTCGCGTCATCACATTTGTTAGTGAACCTTCCTTACATATCCGCCGTCAACCCCGACGGCATCCCCGTGACCACATCGTGACCTCCCGGGGACCGCCCCGCCGGGCCGCCGTCCGGGGCGGGACGGCCCGGCTCGGCCGCGTCGAGGGCCCAGCGGATCGCCACGGTGAGCGCGACGCCGCCCGCGCGGACCACCGACCGCTCGAGCACCGGCAGGTACGGCAGCCCGAGGGGGGCCCGCGCGAACTCCGGGAGCATCGCGATCCCCGCCGCAGCGATCGCACCGTAGGCGGGTCGCACCACGACGGGCAGCGGGGCGTGCAGCAGCAGGAACCGCGCGGCCTCGCGCGCTGCCGGCGTCCCGCGCAGCTCCGGCCGGTAGGCCCGCAGCGTCCGGCCCAGCTCGTCGACCGTCGTCGGCAGGTCCACCGCTCCGAGCGCGTGCCCGACGACGGCGGTCTGCGCCACGTACTCGTCGCAGCCCGCACGGTCGAGCGGCCGCCGCCCGTAGCGCTGGTGCGCCGCGAGGAAGCTGTCCACCTCGGCCACGTGCACCCAGGCGAGCAGGTGCGGGTCGTCTGCGCGGTACGCCTCGCCGTCTGGCGTGGTGCCGTGCACGCGCTTGTGCACGGCGCGGACGATCCGGACCGTCCGCTCCACCTGCTCCGCCGGGCCGAAGGTCGTCGTCGCCAGGAAGGTCGCGGTGCGCTGCAGCCGGCCCCACGGGTCGCTCTGGTAGCCCGAGTGCTCCGCGACGGCCGCCATCGCGCGCGGGTGGAGCGACTGCAGCAGCAGCGCGCGCACCCCGCCGGTGAACATCGAGGCGTCACCGTGCACGCGGGCGATGGCGCTGTCCGGCGCGAACCAGCGCGGGCCGGGGGTCAGGTGGATGGCATCCCGGGCCGCGGACGGGTCCGGCCCGGCGACCTTGCGCAGCACGGCGGCCGCGACCGCGTCCCTCAGGCCGAAGCCCGACGGGCCGCTCCTCCGCATCACCTGCTCCCCCGCACGCGTCACGGGCTGATCGTCACACGGCCACGGTCCAGTGACGAAACGATCACGATGCGCCGATCGGACCCCGGGCGCGCCGGACCGCGCCTACCGTGGCGAGCATGCGCACCCTGGTCCGAGCCCTGGCCCTCGTCACCCTCCTCGCCGTCGCCGGCTGCTCGGGCGGTGGCGCCTCCGACAGCGCCGGGGTCGAGACCGAGGAGATGGCCCCGGCGTCCGACGAGGGCGTCGCGGACGAGGCCGGCGGCGCCGTCGGGTCGGACGGCTCCGTCGGCGTCGTCGGGGCGGACACGGCCGTGGTGGACGAGGACCGCCAGGTGGTCGTCACCGGCTCGGTCTCGCTGCAGGTCGAGGACCCGGTCGCCTCCGCCCAGGACGTCGCAGAGCTCGTCGAGGCCGTCGGCGGGTACGTCTCCGAGCGCGTCGAGCAGACCGCGCGCGAGGGCGTGGACGGCAGCGCGTACCTCGTGGTGCGGATCCCCGCCGACCAGGTGAGCACCACCCTCGAGCAGCTGGGCCGCCTCGGCACCGTGGTCGACACGTCGCTGGTCAGCACCGAGGTCACCGCCCAGGCGCGCGACCTCGACGCCCGGATCCGGGCGCTCGAGATCTCCGTCGCGCGCCTCGAGGACCTGCTCGGCCGGGCGGGCACCATCGCCGACGTCGTGGCGGCGGAGCAGGTGCTCACCGATCGGCAGTCGCAGCTCGAGTCGCTGCAGTCCCAGCGGGCCGACCTCGCCGACCGGGTGGACATGTCGACGATCCGCCTCGACCTGTGGACCGAGGCCGCCGTCCCGGACGAGCCACCGACGGGCTTCCTCGCCGGGCTCGAGACCGGATGGAAGGCGCTCGTCGCGACCCTGAGCGGGGCGCTGGCGCTGCTCGGCGTGCTGCTGCCGTGGCTCGCGTTCGCGGCGCTGCTGGCGGCCGTGGTCCTGCTCGTGCGCCGCACCATGACCCGTCGCCGGCCGCCGCGCGAGCCGGGCGCCGGCCCCGTCCCGTACGCGACGTTCACGGGCCCCGCGCCCACCACCGGTCCGACGACGGCGCTCCCGGTCGAGCAGACCGGGCCGGCGACCCCGGGCGCTCCGGTGGCCCCGGCCGACCCCGCACCCCCGACCCCACCGACGGCCTGACACCACGACCCCCGAGGGCATGGTCCTGGTCCGGATCCGGGCGCGCCTCACCCGGATCCCGACCAGGACCGCACGCGGGCGGGGGCTCGGCCGCGTCCGGCGCCGCACAGATCACCCGAACGAGTTGTCCACAACCCCCTGAACCGGGACGATCCGCTCCCCTATGCTCGGCCCGTGCGGGGGCACCCTCCGCGACGGATGGGGGGTCCGGTGGACGTCGTCGACCAGCTCGAGCACGAGGTGCGCGAGCTCGTCCGGCGCCGGGGGATCGACCCGGTCCGGGACCGCCCCGCACTGCGCGACCTCGTCCGCGACGCCGTCGACGACTACGACGACCGCGCCCTGCGCGGGCACGTCGCGCCGCTGGTCGACCGTGCGGCCGCCACGCGTGCGGTCGAGGACGCCGTCGGCGGGCTCGGCCCCCTCCAGCAGTACCTCGACGACGACGAGGTCGAGGAGATCTGGATCAACTCGCCGGCCGAGGTGTTCGTCGCCCGCCGCGGCGAGGCGGAGCTCACCACGACGATCCTCACGCGGGACCAGGTGCGCGAGCTCGTCGAGCAGATGCTCAAGGTCTCCGGCCGACGCCTCGACCTGTCGAGCCCGTTCGTCGACGCTGCGCTGCCCGGGGGCGAGCGCCTGCACGTCGTCATCCCGGACGTCACGCGCGACGCATGGGCCGTCAACATCCGCAAGTACGTCGTGCGGGCCACGCACCTGTCCGACCTCGTCGCACTCGGCTCGCTCACGCCGGCCGCCGCCCGGTTCCTCGGCGCGGCGGTCGCCGCCGGGCTCAACGTGCTCGTGTCCGGGCCGACGCAGAGCGGCAAGACCACCATGCTCAACGCGTTGGCCGGCTCGATCCCGCCGCGCGAGCGCGTCATCAGCTGCGAGGAGGTCTTCGAGCTGCGGATCGGGCACCGGGACGTCGTCGCACTCCAGTGCCGCCAGCCCAGCCTCGAGGGCACCGGGGAGATCACCCTGCGGCGCCTCGTCAAGGAGGCCCTGCGGATGCGGCCCAGCCGCATCATCATCGGCGAGGTGCGCGAGGCTGAGAGCCTCGACATGCTCATCGCGCTCAACGCCGGCGTGCCGGGGATGTGCACCGTGCACGCCAACAGCGCACGCGAGGCCCTGACCAAGATCTGCACTCTGCCGCTGCTCGCCGGGGAGAACGTCACCGCAGGCTTCGTCGTGCCGACCGTTGCCACCGCGATCGACCTCGTCGTCCACCTCGACGTCGACGCCCGCGGTCGCCGCCGCACGCGCGAGGTCGTCGCCGTGCCGGGCCGGGTCGAGGGCGGCGTGGTCGAGACCGCGGACGTGTTCCACCTGCGCGGCGACCGGTTGGTCCGCGCCGAGGGCTTCCCGCCGCACGCCGAGCGGTTCGCGCGGATCGGCGTGGACCTCGCGGAGCTGCTGCGGGACGGGGACTGAGCCGTGGGCGTCGTCACGGGGCTGCTGCTCGGGGCCGGGACGTGCCTGCTGCTGTGGGCCGTCACCTCCGAGCCGCCCGCCGCGCGCCGGCGCCCGCGCTGGCTCGATGCGCTCGCCGACGTCCTCGTCCAGGCCGGGGCGCCAGGGGTCAGCCCCGCCGCCCTGCTGACGACGTGCGTGGGCTCCGGCACGCTGACCTGGCTGCTCGCCGCCGGCCTGACCCGCACGCCGGCCATCGCGACGAGCTTCGCCGTCATGGCCGCCTACGCACCGCTGGCGCTGGTCCGCGGCCGCGCCCGACGGCGCCGCGCGGCGTTGCGCGGGGTATGGCCCGAGGTCGTCGACCACCTGGCCTCGGGGATCCGCGCTGGCCTCTCGCTGCCAGAGGCCATCGGCCAGCTCGGGGAGCGCGGCCCGGTCGAGCTGCGGCCCGCCTTCACGGCGTTCGCCGAGGACTACCGCGTCACCGGTCGGTTCGGCGAGTGCCTCGACGCGCTCAAGTCCCGCCTGGCCGACCCGGTCGCGGACCGGATCGTCGAGGCCCTGCGGGTCACGCGGGACGTCGGCGGCACCGACCTGGGCCGGCTGCTGCGCACGCTGTCGGCGTTCCTGCGGCAGGACGCGCGGACGCGCGGCGAGCTCGAGGCCCGCCAGTCGTGGACGGTCAACGCGGCACGGCTGGCCGTCGCCGCCCCGTGGGTGGTGCTCGCCCTGCTGGCGACGCGCCCCGAGGCTGCCGTCGCGTACGGCACCACGGCGGGGGCAGCCGTGCTCGGGCTCGGCGCGGCGAGCTCCGCGGTCGCCTACCACCTCATGGTGCGGATCGGGCGCCTGCCCGAGGACGTCCGGGTGCTGCGGTGAGCCCGGACCTGCCCGGCGCTGGGCTGGGCGCCCTCGTCGGCGCGATCGGCGGTGTCGGCCTGTGGCTCGTGGTCTGGCGGCTCGCGGCGCGTCGCCCCCGCCTCGACGACCGCCTCGCGCCCTACCTGCGCCCACCGGTGCGCACCTCGGGCCTCCTGCGAGTGCCCGCGGTCCACACCCCGTTCCCCACCGTCGAGCGCCTGCTGGCCCCGGTGATGGCCGACGCCGTGCGGCTCGTCGAGCGGATCGGCTCGCCCACAGCCGACCTGCAGGCCCGGCTCGCCCGGGCCGGGCGCGGCACCACGGTCGAGCAGCTGCGCGCCGAGCAGGTGGTCGCCGGCGCCCTCGGCACCGCGGCCGGGCTCGGGGTGGCTCTCGCGCTGGCGACCGGTCGCGGGATGCACCCCGTGGCGGGGGTCGTCGTGGTGCTCACCGGAACCCTGACGGGCCTGGTCAGCAGCGACCAGCTGCTGAGCCACCAGGTGCGCACGCGCGAGGAACGCATGCTCGCGGAGCTGCCGACGGTGGCCGAGCTGCTCGCGCTGGCCGTCGGCGCCGGCGAGGGCGCGCTCGGAGCCCTCGAGCGGGTGGCCCGGACCACCCGCGGTGAGCTGGCCGGCGAGCTGGGCCGGGTGGTCGCCGACACGCGTGCCGGGACACCGCTGAGCGTCGCCCTCGAGCGGCTCGCCGACCGCACCGGCGTGGTCGCGCTGTCCCGGTTCGCCGAGGCGATCGCCGTGGCCGTCGAGCGGGGCACCCCGCTGGCCGAGGTGCTGCGCGCGCAGGCGGAGGACGTCCGCGAGGCCAGCCGCCGCGCCCTCATGGAGTCCGGCGGCCGCAAGGAGGTCGCGATGATGGTGCCGGTCGTCTTCCTCATCCTTCCCGTGACCGTCGTGTTCGCCGTCTTCCCCGGGCTCGCCGCCCTGAGGCTGGACCTGTGACCCACCGACCCCCACGCACCGACCCCCCACCCCAGGAGGACACCGTGACCCCCATCCGTCGCCTGCTCGTCGAGGACCGCGAGCGCGGGGACGTGCCCGGCTGGGTGCTCGTCACCCTCATGACGGCCGGGCTCGTGCTCGCCCTGTGGGCCGTCGCGGGCCCCGCGCTGACCGACGTCTTCGAGTCGGCGATGGCGCGTGTCACCTCGTTCGGCGGCTGACGTTCAGGACGCCCCGCGGCGCTCACCCGCGCGCACCCGTCGGCGCGACTCGGGATCCGCCGTCGTGGACTTCGTCCTCGTCGGCACGCTCACCACCCTGCTCTTCGCGTCGGTGCTCCAGCTGGCCCTCGCGCTGCACGTGCGCGCCACCCTGGTCGACTGCGCGGCCGAGGGCGCCCGCTACGGGGCGCTGGCCGATCGCACCGCGGCCCAGGGCGCGCAGCGCGCCCGCGACCTCATCGGCCTGTCGCTCGCCCCCGGCTTCGCGCAGGACGTCACGGCGGAGGTCACGGTGCTCGACGGCCTGGACGTCGTGCGGGTCGAGGTCACCGCGCCGCTGCCGCTGCTCGGCCTGGTCGGCCCGCAGTCGCTCACCGTCGACGGGCACGCCCTGCGGGAGCTCCCGTGAGGCGCCCGGACCGAGCGGTGCGCGGAGCGCGCGCGGATGCCGGGAGCGCCGTCGTCGAGTTCCTCGGGGTGGCCCTCGTGCTGCTGGTGCCCGTGGTGTACCTCGTCCTGGTGCTCGGCACGCTGCAGTCGGCCGCCTTCGCCGTCGAGGGCGCGGCCCGCGAGGCCGTGCGCGCCTACGTCACGACGGCGGCGCACGAGCAGGCGGCTCGGGACCCGGGCGGCGGGGCGGCATCGGGCGACGCGGCCACGGCCCGGGCCGGGGCGAGGGCGCTGGCGGCCGTCGGGCTGGCCCTGGCCGACCAGGGCCTGGACGATCCTTCGGCGCAGGCCGTCACCCTGGACTGCGCGCCGGGCTGCGCCGCCCCGGGATCGAGCGTCACCGCGACGGTCGAGGTCGACGTGTCCCTGCCCGGCGTCCCCGGCTGGCTGACCGCCGTGGTGCCGCTGTCGATCCCCGTCAGCGCGAGCGCGACGGGCACCGTCGAGGCCTTCGGCGGTACCCCATGACCGCCCGCACCAGCACGACCGACAGCGCCGGCCGGCCTACCCACCCCGCCAGGACCGACGACGCAGGACCGCCCGCCCGGCACCGTCGACGCGAGCTCCACGGCGACGACGGCCAGGTCATGCTGCTCTCCATCGCCTACGGCGTCCTGGCCCTGCTGCTGGTCACGGTCGTCGTCTCGGCGAGCAGCATCCACCTGGACCGCAAGGAGCTGCTCGCCCTGGCGGACCTCACCGCGCTGGCGGCGGCCGACGCGCTCGACGAGGACGCCTACTTCGGCCGGACCGCGAACCCGCCGCCGTGCGCGCCGGGCTGCCCCGGCGGCGCCGACCTCCTCGTCCTGTCGGACGCGTCGGTCCGCACCGCCGCGGAGGACTACCTCGCCGCCGCCGCCGCCACCGCCGGCCTCGAGCGCCTCACCCTCGTCGATGCCGGTACCCCCGACGGTCGCACCGCGCAGGTGCGCCTGCGGGCGCTGGCGCGGCCCAGCCTGCTCAGCTGGATCACCGCACCATGGCAGGACGGCGTCGTCCTCGACGTCACCGCCGCCGCACGGGCCGGGTAACCTGACCGGTTGTGGCCGCCACCGACTTCCCCGCCGAGATCTCCGCCCTGCGCTCGACCCTGGGCACCATCACCGCGGTGAGCAACCCGGACGCGCTGCGCGCGAAGGTCGTCGAGCTGTCCGCGCAGGCCTCGGCGCCCGATCTGTGGGACGACACGGACAAGGCCCAGGCTGTCACGTCCGCGCTGTCCCACGCCCAGTCGGAGCTCGACAAGCTCGCGTCCTTCGAGCAGCGCCTCGACGACCTCGAGACCCTCGTCGAGATGGCCGTCGAGGAGAGCGACGAGGAGACCCTCGCGGACGCCGAGTCCGAGCTCCTCGGCCTGCGCAAGGATCTGGGCGCGCTCGAGGTCCGCACCCTGCTGGCCGGGGAGTACGACGAGCGCGACGCCGTCGTGACCATCCGCGCGGGCGCCGGCGGGGTGGACGCCGCGGACTTCGCCGAGATGCTCATGCGGATGTACCTGCGCTGGGCCGAGCGGCACGGCTACCCCGCGTCGGTGCTCGACACGTCCTACGCCGAGGAGGCCGGGCTGAAGTCGGCGACCTTCGAGATCAAGGCGCCGTACGCCTTCGGCACGCTGTCCGTCGAGGCCGGCACGCACCGCCTGGTGCGCATCTCGCCGTTCGACAACCAGGGCCGGCGCCAGACGTCGTTCGCCGCGGTCGAGGTGGTCCCGCTCATCGAGGGCACCGACCACATCGACATCCCCGAGAACGAGATCAAGGTCGACGTCTTCCGCTCGTCCGGCCCCGGCGGGCAGTCCGTCAACACGACCGACTCGGCCGTGCGCCTGACCCACCTGCCCACCGGCACCGTGGTGTCGATGCAGAACGAGAAGTCCCAGATCCAGAACCGGGCGGCGGCCCTGCGCGTGCTGCAGTCGCGCCTGCTGCTGCTCCGCAAGGCCGAGGAGAAGGCCACCCAGAAGGAGCTCGCCGGCGACATCAAGGCGAGCTGGGGCGACCAGATGCGCTCGTACGTGCTGCAGCCGTACCAGATGGTCAAGGACCTGCGCACCGAGCACGAGGTCGGCAACCCCGCTGCGGTCTTCGACGGCGACATCGACGGCTTCATCGAGGCCGGCATCCGCTGGCGCCGGGGTCAGAGCGCCTGATCGCGGCCCGACGGGACCTTGATCCCGTCGCCCGACCGTCGGGCCCGCCACGCTGTGCCCATGCCCCTGATCTGCACGGACACCACTCTGCACGGCGCGGCGCCGACGACGACCGCCCTGGACCCGGGGCAGGCGCGCTGGTGGCTGGCGGCGTCAGCTTCGGCCGCGGGCCTCGCCGCCGCGGCGAGCGCCATGGGCCTGCTCGACGTGGCGGGCACCTACGGCCGCGAGACGGCGTCGTTCGTGGACCAGGCCGTCGCGCAGGACGTGGTGAACCTGGTGCTGGTCGCGCCGGCGACGCTCGCGCTCGCCTGGCTCGCCCGCCGCGGCAGCGCACGGGCGGCCCTGCTGTGGCTGGGCGTGCTCTCCTTCACCGTCTACAACTACGTCATCTACACGATGGCGATCCACGTCGGCCCGCTGTGGCTCGCGTGGGTCGCGGTGCTGGGTGCGAGCCTGTGGTCGCTCGTCGGCGGGCTGAGGGCGCTCGACCCGGCAGCCGTCGTCGCCGCGCTGCGCCCGCCGCCCCGGCGCACGGTCGGGGTGTTCCTCGTCGTGGTCGCCGCGCTGTTCACCCTGCTCTGGCTCTCCGACATCGTCCCTGCGGTGCTCGCGGGTCGGTTGCCCGACGGCGCCGTCGAGCTCGGCCTGCCGGCCAACCCGGTGCACGTGCTCGACCTGGCGTTCTACCTGCCCGCGGTGCTCGCGATCGGCGTGCTGGTGCTGCGGCGCCGTCCCCACGGCATCGCGCTGTCACCGATCGCCCTGGTGTTCCTGCTGCTCACGGGCCTGCCGATCATCGTGACCCCGATGACGACGACCCTGCGCGGGGGCGAGGCGGTGTGGGCAGCGGCCGGCCCGGTCGGCGTGCTCACCCTCGCGACCGCCGCGGTCCTCGCCGTCGCCCTGCGCCGCCCTCGACCCGGGACCCCGGCCGGGCCCACGAGCCAGGGCGCCTGATCGCAGCACGCTGTCCGACTTCGTCCCGGTTCACCCGCGCACGCACAGCCCGGGTGCGGCGTGTCCCGGCCGGTCCTGCGCGGACCCGTGCCTACCCTCGAACGAGCACCTCTGTGCTCGGCGTGCCCGCACGCCACCGTCCCTGCCCCCGACGACTGGTCCTCAGCACCGTGATCCGACTCGAGAACGTCACCAAGGTCTACGCGCGCGGCGCCCGCCCGGCGCTGGACGCCGTCGACCTGGAGATCGAGCGCGGCGAGTTCGTCTTCCTCGTCGGGGCGTCCGGCTCGGGCAAGTCGACCCTGCTGCGCCTGGCCCTGCGCGAGGAGCGCCCGTCCGCCGGCAAGGTGTTCGTGGCGGGCAAGGACCTGTCCACCCTGTCGACGTGGAAGGTGCCCCACCTGCGCCGCCAGATGGGTGCCGTGTTCCAGGACTTCCGCCTGCTGCCCAACAAGACGGTCTTCGAGAACGTCGCCTTCGCCCTGCAGGTCATCGGCAAGCCCAAGCACCACATCATGACGACGGTGCCCGACACGCTCGAGCTCGTCGGTCTGGGCGGCAAGGAGAAGCGCCGCCCGCACGAGCTGTCCGGCGGCGAGCAGCAGCGCGTCGCGATCGCCCGCGCCTTCGTCAACCGGCCGAGCATCCTGCTCGCCGACGAGCCCACCGGGAACCTCGACCCGACGACGAGCGTGGGCATCATGCGCCTGCTCGACCGGATCAACCGCACCGGCACCACGGTGGTCATGGCCACGCACGACGACGAGATCGTCGACCAGATGCGCAAGCGCGTCATCGAGCTCGACATGGGCCAGGTGGTGCGCGACCAGTCGCGCGGCGTCTACGGCTCGGACCGCTGAGGGGCGCGCCATGAGACTGCAGTTCATCCTGTCCGAGATCGGTGTCGGCCTGCGCCGCAACCTCTCGATGACCATCTCCGTCATCCTCGTCACCTTCGTGTCGCTCACGTTCGTCGGCGCTGCAGGGCTGCTCCAGCTCCAGATCAACGAGATGAAGGACGACTGGTACGACAAGGTCGAGGTCTCGATCTTCCTGTGCCCCGCCGACTCCGAGGTGCCCACGTGCGCCGGCGGCGAGGCCACCGCCGAGCAGATCGACGCGCTGCGCACCGAGCTCGAGGGCGAGGAGCTGAGCCCGTACGTCAAGGAGATCTTCTTCGAGTCGAAGGAGGACGCGTTCGCGTCGTTCACCGAGCAGTTCGCCGACGAGTTCTGGGCCCAGGGCGTCACGGCGGACGACCTGCAGGCCTCGTTCCGGGTGGCCCTCGTGGACCCCGAGCAGTACCAGGTGCTCTCCGACCTGTTCACGGGCCGCCAGGGCGTCGAGGAGGTCCGCGACCAGCGCGAGGTCATCGAGCCGCTCATCCTCGTGCTCAACCGCGCGAGCCTCGTCGCGGCAGCCCTGGCCGCCGTCATGCTGCTCGCCGCCGTGCTGCTCATCACCACCACCATCCGGCTGTCGGCGATGAGCCGCCGCCGCGAGACGGGGATCATGCGCCTCGTCGGGGCGTCGAACCTCTTCATCCAGCTGCCGTTCATGCTCGAGGGCGCGATCGCGGCGACCATCGGCGCGGCGCTGTCGGTGGCCGGGCTGTGGTTCGGCGTGAAGTACCTGGTCGAGGACTGGCTCGCCCAGTCCGTGCGGTTCGTCCAGTACATCGGCACCGACGCGGTGTGGACCATCGCCCCCGCGCTGCTGGTCATCGCGATCGGCCTCGCCACCGTCTCCTCGGTGGTCACGCTCAGCCGATACACGAAGGTGTGACCGTGATGCGACCGAGCCCCCGCCCCGTCACCGCCCGCCTGCGCACCGTCGCGGCGGGGATCGTCGCGGCACTGCTCACCACGCTCGCGCTCGCCGTCGGCTCCGTGCCGGCCGCGGCGGACGAGCTCGACGACCAACGGGCCCAGACCGAGGCACGCCAGGCCGCCGTCGACGCCGCCCTCGAGGCGCTCGCCGCCGAGCTCGAGCACACCGATGCCGCACTGGTCCAGGCCTACGCGGAGCTCCAGGGGATCCAGGCGCAGATCCCCGTCGCGGCCGAGCAGCTGGCCACCGCGGAGGGCCTCCTCGCCCAGCTCCAGCGCGAGGCCGCGATCATCGCGGACCGCCTCGCCGCGGCGCAGGCGGAGGAGGCGACGATCGCCGGGCAGATCGCCACCGACACGGCCCGCGCGGACGTCACCCGCGCGGCGATCGGGCAGATGGCGCGCGACGCGTACAAGGGCGACATGGCGTCCTCGTCCCTGTCGGCCGTGCTCGACGCCGGCAGCACGGACGAGTTCGTCGAGCAGTCCGCGCTGGCGTCGATGGCGCTGCGCACCCAGACCCAGGCGCTGCGCGACCTCGACCAGATCCTCGGCGTCAACCGCAACCGCGAGGTGCGCCTGGCCGCCGTGCGCGAGCAGATCACGGCGCTCAAGGCGGAGGCCGACGCCAAGGTGGCGCAGGCCGCCGAGGCCGCCGCGCAGGCCGCCGCGCGCAAGGCGGAGCTCGACGCCCTGGAGGCCGAGGCCCGCGACAAGGCCGCCGTCATCGAGGCGCAGAAGCAGTCGCAGCTGGCGCTGGAGGCAGAGCTCGAGGCGCAGGAGGCCGCGCTGGCCGCGGACCTCGCCGCGATCGTCGCCGCGCAGGAGGCCGCCCGCCGGGCCGCGGGCCAGTCCCCCGTGGGCTCCACCGCCGCGCAGCCGTTCACCAACCCGACCTCGGTCAACCCGATCTACAAGACGTCGGACTACGGCAACCGGTTCCACCCCGTGCTGCTCTACTGGCGCCTGCACGCCGGGACGGACCTGCGCACGTACTGCGGCACACCGATCTACGCCGGTGCCGCTGGCACGGTGCAGTGGGCCTACTACCGGGCCGGCTACGGCAACCAGGTGATGGTCAACCACGGGTACTGGAACGGCAGCTCGCTGATGTCCAGCTACAACCACATGTCGAGCTTCTCGGTCGGCCAGGGCCAGCAGGTCTCCCAGGGCCAGCTGCTCGGCTACTCGGGCAACACCGGGACGTCGGCGGCGTGCCACCTGCACTTCGAGGTGTACGTCAACGGCGCGACGGTCGACCCGTGGCCGCTCATCTCCCGGTGAGCCGCGGATAACCCTGCGGGTGCCGCGCCGCCGATCGCCTAGCCTGGACCCATGGCCAAGGAGACGGGACGCAAGCTCGTCGCGAGCAACAAGAAGGCGCGGCACGACTACCACATCGACGACACGTTCGAGGCGGGCCTCGTGCTGACCGGCACCGAGGTCAAGGCGCTGCGGGCCGGCCGCGCGTCGCTGGTCGACGGGTTCGGCAGCGTGGACCACGGCGAGGCATGGCTCGAGGGCGTCCACATCCCCGAGTACACCGAGGGCACCTGGACCAACCACGCGCCGCGGCGCAAGCGCAAGCTCCTCCTGCACAAGCACGAGATCGAGGAGCTGGCGCGCGAGACGCAGGCCAAGGGGCACACCATCGTGCCGCTGTCGCTCTACTTCGTCGACGGCCGCGCCAAGGTGGAGATCGCGCTGGCGCGGGGCAAGAAGGAGTACGACAAGCGGCACACCCTGCGCGAGAAGCAGGAGAACCGCGAGGCCCAGGCGGCCATGAGCCTGCGCAAGCAACGGTGAACGCCCGCCCGCTGCTCGTGGCGGTCGGCGCCCTGCTCGCCCTCGTCCTGCCCGCCGGTGCCGCGGCCGCGGATGCCGAGGACCTCGTCGCGCGGTACGCCATGGCCATCGAGCTCGACGCCGACGGCACGGCGCACGTGGTGCTCGACCTCGACATGGACTTCGGCACGGAGCCCAACCGGGGGCCCTTCCTCACCTACGTCGTCAAGCAGCGCTTCGACGACACCCAGGACCGCGTGTTCCGCTACACGAACATCGAGGCGTCCAGCTCGACCGGCGCCGTCGACACGGTCGACGTGGAGGAGTCCGACGGCTGGCTCGAGATCCGGATCGGGGAGGAGGACCGCGACGAGTTCACCGGCGTGCAGTCCTACCGGATCACCTACGACGTCGACGGCTGGGTCAACACGGCCGCCTTCTTCGGCCCGACGACGGGGCTCAGCGACGACGAGCTCTACCTCAACGTCATCGGGGCGCGCTGGGAGGTCCCGCTCGAGCGGATCAGCGTCACGGTCACCGCCCCCGTCCCGGCCACGGCGGCGGACTGCTTCGCCGGCTACGGCAGCAGCACCGCGCGGTGCACCGCCGCGCAGGCCGGCGACACCGCGGTGTTCCGCCAGGGCCGGCTCGACATCGGTGAGCAGCTGACCGTCGTCGCGGCCTACCCGGCGGGCACCTTCGAGGCCGAGCCGATCCTCCAGGAGCGCTGGGCGGTGGGTCGCGCCTTCAGCCTCAACCCCGGCACCGGGGCGGTCGCGGCGCTCGTGGCGCTGGGCGGCGGGGCCTTCGCCGTCACGCGGGCGCGGCGCCGCGGACGCGACGACCAGTACCTCGGCCTGACGCCGGGGCTGAGCCCTGCGCCCGGCCAGCAGGCCGCCGTCGGCGCCCGCCGGCGCTCCCCCGTGGCGGTGCAGTTCACACCGCCGGTCGGCTTCCAGGCCGGCCAGCTGGGCACGCTCGTGGACGAGAAGGCGGACCCGCACGACGTGACGGCGACGATCGTCGACCTCGCGGTGCGCGGGTACCTCCTCATCCAGCAGGTCCCGCCGGGAGACGAGTTCGACGAGGTCGGCTGGCGCCTCATCCGGACGGCGCGGCCGGCGGACGGCCTGCTCGCCTACGAGCAGACGCTCCTGAGCAGCATGTTCGAAGGGCGCGAGCAGGTCGAGCTCGAGGAGCTGCGCACCACGTTCGCGGCCTCGATGATCGAGGTCCAGTCGCAGCTGTACGAGGACGTCACCGCGCGCGGGTGGTTCCGCGGCAACCCGAGCTCGGTCCGCAACGCCGCGGTGGGCTGGGGCATCCTGGTCATGGTCGGCGGCATCGGGCTGACCGTGCTGCTGGCCGCCCGCACCTCGTGGGGGCTCGTGGGCCTGCCCGTGGTCGCCGTGGGCATCCTCATGATCGCGATGTCCGGCAGCGCCCCCGCACGCACGGCGGACGGATCGGCCGTGCTGGCCCAGGCCGAGGGCTTTCGGCTGTACCTGGCGACGGCCGAGGCCGACCAGCTGCGGTTCGAGGAGGGCCAGGACCTCTTCAGCCGCTACCTGCCGTACGCGGTCGCGTTCGGCCTGACGGAGCGCTGGGCGCGGGTGTTCGCCGATCTCGCGGCGCGCGGCGCGGATCTGCCCACCCCCGCCTGGTACCTCGCCGGGCCCGGCTACGGCCCGTTCTGGGCCAGCGGTGCGCTGTTCGCCCAGGACCTGTCGACCTTCACGCACCTGGCTGACACCGCCATCTCCGCGCCGACGCCCGGGTCCGGCGGATCCTCCGGGTTCAGCGGTGGCTTCTCCGGCGGTGGGGTCGGCGGGGGCGGCGGCGGCTCGTGGTGAGCCGCTCCCCCGCGCGCTGACCGGCCCGGCCGGGAAGGGGCCGGCCGGCCCCGCGCGTCAGGGCATCAGAGCGCGTCGAGGTCCGTGGCCAGCATGGCCGCGAGCCGGTCCAGCGCCGCATCCGCGTCGGGGTCCTCCGAGGTGAGCAGCACCTCGTCGCCGTGCCCGATGCCCAGGCTCATCACCATGAGGATGCTCGACGCATCCACCGCGGGGCCGCCCTCGCGGCCGACGAGCACGTCGACCCCGCATCCCCCGGCCGCCTGCGTGAAGAGCGAAGCGGGCCGTGCGTGCAGCCCCGACGCCGCCATGATCGTCACTCGTCGCAAAGACACCTGTCCGACTCCTTCGTCCCCTGGCTGCGCAGCGGGCCGGCGGGCGCCGACCCACAAAAAAAGACCCGGAACGGTGCGCGGCCGGCGGCCGCTGCACGTTCCAGGTCTTGCCTGATCGAGATCAGTAACAATCCAGTCCCGAGTTATACGCCCGGCTCCGACCCGCCGTCAACCCGTGGCAACGGCGGCACACCGACCGCCTCGCCGGACGGATCCACCCCCACGGCGACCACCTCGCGGCGCCCGTCCGGGTGGATGTGCACCGTCGTGACGCTCGCGTTGAGCAGGGGTGCGTCGGGCCTGGCGTCGGCCATCACGAGGTAGGCCATGAGGGTCACCCCGTGGCTGACCACCAGCACCGTCTCCCCCGGGCCGTGACCCTGCTCGATCTGCGCGAAGACCTGCGTGACGCGCTCGAGGTAGACGTCCCCCGGCTCGCCGCCTGGCAGCCCCGGGAAGTTCCCCTCGAAGACCTCCCGGAACATCGCGTGGGCGTCGACCTGCCCCCACAGCTCGTGCTCCGGGACGGCCTCGAAGTCGCCGAAGCTGAACTCGCGCAGACCGTCGTGCCTGGTCAGCGCCACATCAGGGTGATGAACCAGGATGCGCTCCGCGGTCGCGACGGTGCGGCCGGACGGGCTGGCGTAGGCCGCTGAGAGACCCGCTCCCCGCAGGTGCTCCGCCGTCGCGTGGACGCCGGCCCAGCCGTCGTCGGTGAGCTCCGAGTCGCACCAGCCCTGGATCCGGTGCTCGGCGTTGTAGCGGGTGCGGCCGTGCCGCACCAGAAGCAGCGTCAGCGGCGCGTCGGGCGCTGCGGCGGGCCGCTCGGCGGTCGCGGCAGCGTCGGTCTGGTGGGTGGAGGGCTGGTCGTCGGACACGTCCACGATGCTACGCACCAAGGGGGCTAGACATGGACGCGCCGCCGGGTCTAGTCTCCGTCCCGGACGCCTCAGGCGCCCCGCAGAGTCTGGGATTGTTACTGCACGCAGGCAAAACCCAAGCTGTGACAGGTCAGGTTCCTCATCGGGAATCTCGACAGGTCAGGGCTTGGGTTTTTTTGTGCCCTGATGCAGGTTCCCGGCCGCGGACATGACGTTGGTTCAAGGAGGAATCGTGGCTACCCCGAGCAAGTACGACCAGGTCGCCGAGGGCGTCCTGCGCGCCGTCGGCGGCGCATCGAACGTCAAGTCGGTGACGCACTGCGCGACCCGGCTGCGGTTCCAGCTCAACGACCGCGACAAGGCCGACAAGGCGGCGGTCGAGGCCACCCGCGGTGTCATCACCGTGGTCGAGTCCGCAGGCCAGTTCCAGGTCGTCATCGGCAACACGGTGAACAACGTCTACGAGTCCCTGACGGCCATGCCCGGCGTCGCGGCAGGCGAGGGCGGCACCTCCGGCGGCTTCCTCGCCAAGGCGATCGACCTCATCACCTCGATCTTCACCCCGTTCCTGTGGATCCTCGCGGGCTCCGGTCTGCTCAAGGCGTTCCTCGCGGTGTGGGTCAAGGTCGACGCCGAGGCCAGCGCGACGTCCACCTACGCGATCCTCTTCGCCGCCGGTGACGCGATCTTCCAGTTCCTGCCGATCCTGCTGGCGATCACCGCGAGCAAGCGGTTCAAGGCGAACATCTACACCTCGGTCGCGATCGCCTCGGCGCTCATCTACTCCGCGACGATCGCCGTCATCCCCAACGCCGAGGGCGCGAGCGTCACGCTGCAGGCCTTCGCCAACGGCGGCGGCGAGCTGACGTTCCTCGGCATCCCGGTCGTGATGATCAGCTACCTCAGCGCGGTCATCCCCACGATCCTCGCGGTCTACGCCCAGGCCCACCTCGAGCGCCTGCTCAACAGGGTCCTGCCCGAGGCGATCCGCAACTTCGTCACCCCGCTCGTCACGCTCGCGGTCATCGTGCCGGTCACGTTCCTCGTCATCGGCCCGATCTCCGACTCGGTCGGCACCGGCCTGTCGAGCGGCGTCAACTGGTTCTGGGGCCTGTCCCCGATCATCGGTGGAGCGCTCATGGGCGCCTTCTGGCAGGTCTTCGTCATCTTCGGCGTCCACTGGGGCTTCGTGCCGGTGATGATCCAGGACCTCTCCCTGCAGGGCTACTCGCTGCTCACCGGCCCGCTGTTCGCCGCCGTGCTCGCGCAGTCCGGTGCGGCCGCTGCCGTGTTCCTCAAGACGAAGAACCACGACCTCAAGGCCGTGGCCGGCCCGGCGACCATCTCCGCCTTCCTCGCCGGCATCACCGAGCCCGCGATCTACGGTGTGACGCTGCGTCTCAAGAAGCCGTTCATCTTCGCCTGCATCGGTGGCGCCATCGGTGGCGCGATCGCCGCCGCCGGCGGGTCCGCCGCCATGGGCTTCGTCCTGCCGGGTGCCATCACCCTCACGGCCGCCATGGACGTCGGCAACTTCACGCTCCAGCTCATCGGCACCGGCCTGGCGATCGCCATCGCCTTCACGCTGACGATGGTCCTGGGCTTCAAGGACATCCCCAACCCGGTCGAGGGCGCGACCGACGAGGGCACCGTGCCCTCGGAGGCCGCCGCCGTCGCCGCGCCGGTCGCCGGTCAGGTCGTCCCGCTGTCGGCCGTCCCGGACAAGGTGTTCTCCTCCGGTGCCATGGGCTCCGGCCTGGCCGTGCTGCCCTCCGAGGGCAAGGCCTACGCGCCGATCGCCGGAACGCTCGTCACCGTCATGCCGCACGCGTTCGGCATCAAGGGCGACAACGGCCTCGAGGTCCTGGTGCACGTCGGTCTCGACACGGTCGAGCTCAACGGGAAGAACTTCACCGCCAAGGTGAAGCAGGGTGACGTGGTCAAGGCCGGTCAGCTGCTCACCGAGTTCGACATCGAGGGGATCAAGGCGGCCGGGTACAACCCGATGACCGTCATGATCGTCACCAACTCGGCGAAGTACTCCGCGGTCGTGCCCGTGGCCAGCGGCGACGTCCGCGCCAACGAGCTCGTCCTCGACATCGTCGGCTGATCACGCCGGCCGGTCGGTGGTCGGGCGACCGACCACCGACCGGCCGTCCGCCGCGCAGCCACCCAGCGAGAACGGAGAGAACAGTGCAGTACGCAGAGCTCACCCCCTTCCCCGAGGGATTCCTCTGGGGCGCCTCCACCTCGGGCTACCAGGTCGAGGGCGGCTGGGACGCGGACGGGAAGGGACCCTCGATCGTCGACGTCCGCACGGACTTCCCCCACGGCACCACGGACTACCGGGTCGCGGCCGACCACTACCACCACGTCGACGAGGACGTCGCGCTCTTCGGCGAGCTGGGCCTCAAGGCGTACCGGTTCTCCATCCAGTGGACCCGGATCGTCCCGGACGGCGACGGCGCGGTCAACGCGGCCGGCGTCGCGTTCTACCACCGGCTCATCGACGGCCTGCTGGCCCAGGGCATCGAGCCCGTCGTGACGATGTACCACTTCGACCTGCCGCAGGCGCTGGCCGAGCGGGGCGGCTGGGGCAACCGCGCCACGATCGACGCCTTCGCCCGCTACGCGGAGACCCTCTTCGCCGAGTACGGCTCCAAGGTCACCTACTGGCTGACCATCAACGAGCAGAACATGATGGTGCTCTACGGCCAGATGCTCGACATCCTCGACGGCCCGCTCAACCGGGGCGTCAGCGCGTACCAGAAGAACCACCACATGCTCCTGGCGCAGGCCACGGCCATGGCGAGGCTGCACGAGATGGTCCCGACCGCCAAGGTCGGCCCCGCGCCGAACATCGCCTACGTCTACCCCGAGTCGTGCCGGCCCGAGGACGTCCTCGCGGCCTCCGACTTCAACGCGATCCGCAACTGGCTGTACCTCGACGTCGCGGTGCACGGTCGCTACAACCCCATCGCCTGGCGCTACCTCGTCGAGCGTGGCCTCGCACCGGTCGTCGAGCCCGGCGACGACGCGATCCTCGCCGCGGCCAAGCCCGACTTCATCGCGTTCAACTACTACGCGACGCACACGGCCGCGGCGCCCCTCGGCGAGGGCGACGACGCCCCGATCGAGGGTGGGGACCAGCAGATCTCCATGGGCGAGGCGGGCGTCTACCGCGCCGTGGCCAACCCGCACCTGGCCAAGAACGCCTTCGGCTGGGAGATCGACCCCGTCGGCTTCCGCACCACGTTCCGCGAGATCTACGAGCGCTACCACCTGCCGCTGCTCGTCACCGAGAACGGCCTGGGGGCGTTCGACGAGGTCGCGCCCGACGGCACGATCCACGACGACTACCGGATCGAGTACCTGCGCGCGCACATCGAGCAGATCCAGTGGGCGATCAGCGACGGCGTCGAGGTCATGGGCTACTGCCCGTGGTCGGCGATCGACCTGGTGTCCACCCACCAGGGGATCTCCAAGCGGTACGGCTTCGTCTACGTCGACCGCGGCGAGGACGACCTGCGCACGCTCGGCCGGTCACGGAAGGACAGCTTCTTCTGGTACCAGGCGCTCATCAAGGCCAACGCGCTCGCCTGAGCCCACGTGGACGCGGCCCCGAGGGGCGCGCGCACACCGTTCCCCGCCGTGCCGCTCATCGCCGCGGCGGGGAACGGGCATCATCGTCACAACGCCGTCTGCGAGGGAGGAGGGGCGCATGAAGGTCAGAAAGGTCTTCAACAACAGCGTGGTGCTCGGCGTGGACGAGCGCGGCACCGAGCTGGTGCTCCTCGGGCGCGGCATCGGCTTCCAGACGAGCGCCGGCGCCGACGTGGACACGTCGCTCATCGAGAAGACGTTCGTCCCCGGGGGGTCGACGACGGCCGAGCGGCTCGCGGCGTTCGTCGACGAGATCCCGCTCGAGGACATCGAGGTCACGGAGGAGATCCTCAAGGCCGCCCGCGCGACGCTCGGGACGCACATCACCGACCACGTGCTGGTGCCCCTGGCAGACCACGTGAGCTTCGCCCTGCGCCGGGCGCGCGAGGGTGCTGCCGAGATCGAGTACCCGCTGCGCTGGGAGATCCAGTACCTCTACCCCGCCGAGGTCGCGTTCAGCCGCGACGCCCTGCGCATCATCGAGCAGCACCGCGGCGTGCGGCTGCCCGATCTCGAGGCCGTGCCGCTGGCCCTGCACTTCGTCAACGCGCAGTTCGGCGCGCCCGACCTCACCGTGACGCTGCGGATGACCGAGGTGCTCACCGAGACCCTGGGCATCATCCGGGCCGAGTACGGCATCGAGATCGACGAGGACTCCGTGCCCGTCGCGCGGTTCGTCACCCACCTGCGCTACCTCTTCCTGCGCGAGCAGCAGGGCAAGAAGCTCAAGGGCGTCGGCGACGAGCTCAAGGAGGTGCTGCGGGCCGCCCGCCCGCGCGAGTACGACTGCGGCGGCCGCGTGGCCGCCCTGCTCAACCAGCGCTTCGGCTGGGAGGTGACGGCCGACGAGGTGCTCTACCTCGCCCTGCACGTCGCCCGCCTGACCGACGACGCGACGTCGACCACCGAGGAGCGTCCATGACCGGATCCGGACTGGCCGAGCAGGTGCTCGCCCTGGTGGGCGGCACCGAGAACGTCGAGACGGTGACGCACTGCTTCTCGCGCCTGCGCTTCGTGCTGCACGACGACGCCGTGGCGGACGACGCCGCGATCGGCGCGCTGCCCGACGTCGTCATGGTGCTGCGGCAGGGCGGGCAGCTCCAGGTGGCCGTGCGGTCCGGGGTCATGACGCTGCACGCGGAGGTCGTCGCGCTCCTGGCGTGAGCACCGCGCCGTGCACCCGCGTCGCATTCCCACCGGTCGGTCCGTGAAACTCTTGGATTCCAACCGGTACGGATGTACAGTGAGGCCATGAGTGAGACGAACACCCCCCACACCCCCGACTCCGACTCCGTCGCCTCGGCGGCCCGCGCCCTCGCCGACGCCACCGCGACCCTGACCCGACTCCTCGGCGTGCAGGTCGGCGCCATCAGCGACGACGTCGGGGGCGCCGTCGCCGTCGGCCTGCGGGAGGCCTCGCGCGGCCTCAAGCTCGCGTCGGAGTCGCTCGCCCGGACCGCCGAGACGCCGGGGCCGAGCCGCCGCGAACGTGCCGACCAGACCCGCACCGACCTGCTCGACGCGATGGCCCGGGTGGTCGCGGCCCGGGGCTACGAGGGCGCATCGGTGGGCGACGTCGCGGCGGACGCGGGGTACACCAAGGGCGCCGTCTACGCCGGCTTCGGGTCCAAGGAGGACCTCTTCGTCCACCTCGCCCGGCGAGAGCAGGCCGAGGGTCGACTGGTTCCGGTGCCCGGCGTCGGGCCGACGCCCACGGGCGACCCTGACCCGAAGGCCGCCTTGCTCGGGCTGGAAGTCATCGCCTACGCCGTCCGCCACGCCTCGGCGCGGGCCGACCTCCGCGAGCTCCTCGCCGAGCAGCTCGCGTCCCTGGCGCTGACCGCCCGCGACGCCCGTGCCGCGCGGGAGGGCGGCGACACCCACCGCGAACCGCCGTCGGAGGCCGACCGCGACACGGCCGCGGGGCTCGTCGCCGTCACGGTCGTGGCCGGCCTGCTCACGGGCCTGCCGGACGGCGACCTCGCCGACCCGGGGACGGCCGAGCGGCTCGTCGGACGCCTGCTGGCCGGCTGAGGGGTCGGCCGCGGGGGAATCCCGGTGACGGTCCGTACGTTGTGAACTACGCTGGACCTGCTCGGCGGGACGGAGGGTGCTCCGGACGTCGGGTTTGACAATTCCACAGGGGGTGATCGGTTTCGACGATGGTCGTCGTTCCAGGAGAAGCGGGTCGAGGATGCTGGGTTATCTCGTCAACGCTCCCAGCAAACCCATAGGTGCCGATTCCAAGCGCACCGACTTCGCACTCGCCGCCTGAGCGAGCCCCGAAGTCCGTCAGCCTGAGGTAGCTCTCGACTCAGTGTCTGGCGTCATCTAGAGAGCCACTGCTCGTCGTCCTCGTCACCGGGGCGGCGGGGACTTCCAGGTGACTGAGCCCGTCAACCACATGTCTGCGTGATGGTTGGGGCCGAGAAAATCAGCAGCAGACTGCACCCGGAGAAGACCTGGTTCACTGCCGTCGGACGCGGGTTCGATTCCCGCCACCTCCACCCCTCTGACCTGCGGAAACGCACGTCATGTTGACAGGAAGGTAGCCATCCGTTGACGCGGAGGGCTACCTTCTCTGTTTGTGGCCAGCATTCGAGAGCGTCGACGGGCCGATGGGACCCGTTCCTTCGCCGTGCTCTGGCGCGATCCTGAGACCGGACGCCAGACGTCGCTGACCTACGACGACGAGCGCGAGGCGCGGGTTGCGCGCGAGCTCATCGAGGCGGCCGGCGGGCATGCCGACGAGGCCGCGCGGATCGCCGAGGCGGTGCGGACGCCCGGGCCGACCGTCGAGGCCGCGGTGACCGAGCACATCGACCTGCTCACCGGCGTCGGACCGGACACCCGCTCGCACTACCGCGGACAGTTGCGGACCCACATCGCCCCCGTGCTCGGGCCGTATCCCGTCGCGGCGATCACCTACCGGCACATCGCTGGGTGGGTGCGGGCGATGAGCGAGA
>NZ_DAORSQ010000002.1:0-50629 GCF_035443605.1 Actinotalea sp.
GCGGCTACGTCTGGGCGTGCAAGAACTACGACGGCGACGTGCAGTCCGACACGGTCGCGCAGGGCTTCGGCTCGCTCGGCCTCATGACCTCGGTGCTCATGACCCCGGACGGCACGACGGTCGAGGCCGAGGCCGCGCACGGCACGGTGACCCGGCACTACCGCCAGCACCAGGCGGGCAGGCCGACGTCGACCAACCCCATCGCCTCGATCTTCGCCTGGACCGGCGGGCTGAAGCACCGCGGGAAGCTCGACGGCACCCCCGAGGTGACGGGGTTCGCGCAGACGCTCGAGGACGTCGTCATCCGCACCGTCGAGAGCGGTGCGATGACCAAGGACCTCGCGCTGCTCATCGGGCCGGACCAGCCCTGGCTGACCACCGAGGACTTCCTCGCCGCGCTGGACACCAACCTCGCCGCCAGACTGGCCTGAGGCCGGCCCGACCGCAGCCCGACCGCAGCCCGACCGCAGCCCGACCGCACGGGTCGGCGCCACCCGTGCGCCGACCGCCGACAGCCTGGATCGAAGGAGCTCCTCGATGTCCGACCTCATGGCGACCCCGCCTGCACCCGCCCGCCAGGCGCCCGTGACCGTGACGGTCACCGGTGCCGCCGGGCAGATCGGCTACTCGCTGCTGTTCCGGATCGCCTCGGGCGCGATGCTCGGCGCGGGCACGCCCGTGCGCCTGCGCCTGCTCGAGATCCCGCAGGGGGTCCGCGCAGCGGAGGGCACCGCGATGGAGCTCGCCGACTGCGCGTTCCCGCTGCTCGAGCAGGTCGACATCTACGACGACGCGACGGCGGCGTTCGACGGGGTCAACGTCGCGCTGCTCGTCGGGGCGCGGCCGCGCGGGCCCGGCATGGAGCGCGGGGACCTGCTCGAGGCCAACGGCGGGATCTTCAAGCCGCAGGGCCGGGCCATCAACGCCGGCGCCGCCGACGACGTGCGCGTCCTCGTGGTGGGCAACCCGGCCAACACCAACGCGCTCATCGCGCAGGCCAACGCGCCGGACGTACCGGCGGAGCGGTTCACCGCGATGACCCGGCTGGACCACAACCGCGCGATCTCGCAGCTCGCGGCGAAGACCGGTGCCACCGTGGGCGACGTCCAGCGGTTGACCATCTGGGGCAACCACTCCGCCACGCAGTACCCCGACGTGTTCCACGCCACGGTCGCAGGGCGGCCGGCCCTGGACGTCGTCGACCTCGCCTGGGTGGAGCAGGACTTCATCCCGACCGTCGCGAAGCGCGGCGCGGCGATCATCGACGCGCGCGGGGCGTCGTCGGCCGCCTCGGCGGCCAACGCCGCGATCTCCCACGTGCACGACTGGGTCCTCGGCACACCGGCGGGCGGCTGGACGTCGGCCGGCCTCGTCTCCGACGGCTCCTACGGCGTGCCGGAGGGCCTCATCTCGTCGTTCCCCGTGACGTCGACCGGCGGGGCCTGGCACGTGGTGCAGGGCCTCGAGATCGGCGGGTTCTCCCGCGCACGGATCGACGCCTCGGTCGCGGAGCTCGTCGAGGAGCGCGACGCCGTGCGGGCCCTCGGGCTGGTCTGAGCCGCGTGTGGCCGCCCCGGCCGACGGCGTGACCCGCGTCGCGATCCGGGTGCGGCCCGGGGCCTCGCGGACCGCCGTCGGCGGTGCGTACGGTGAGCGGCTGGTGGTCGCCGTGGGTGCGCGCGCGGTCGACGGCGCCGCGACGCAGGCGGCGCTGGAGGCGCTCGCGGAGGCCTTCGGCGTGCGACCGCGCCACGTGCGGCTGGTCACCGGCCTGACCAGCCGGGACAAGGTCGTCGAGATCGAGGGGCCGGCGGGGCGCGTCGCCCAGCGGCTCGCCGCGCTGCTCGAGACCTGAGGCGGGCCGGGGCGGTCGCTCTCGGGTGCCCGCCCGTCACCCGAACGGCCCAGTGACCACAAGCCCGTTCGAGTGAACGCTCACATGACCGCAGGGGACGTCTCGGCGTCGTCCGAGTCGCTGCAAGACCTTGCAGATCATGAAAGAACCGGGCTATGTTCGCGAGGACCCGGTTCACGGACCGGGGCGCAACGGACGAAGGGGTCCCCATGTCACGCGTGATGCGCGCACTGTCACTGCTCACCGCACTGGGGATGGCCGCCCTCGGCGTCGTCGTCCCGCTCGCGGGGCCCGCGGGAGCTGCGGCGGTCTCGGTGACCCTGGTCGGTGACCTGCAGGACGAGCTGGGCTGCACCGGGGACTGGGACCCGGCCTGCACCGCGACGCTGCTCACGCCCACCGGGACCGGCCAGTTCACGGCCGAGTTCCTCGTCCCCGCCGGCACGTGGCAGTACAAGGTCGCGCTCGACGGCACATGGGACGTGTCCTACGGCCGCGAGGGCACCGGGGACAACGCGCCGCTGACGATCGCCGGCGACACCCTGCTGCGCTTCACGTTCGACGAGACGAGCCACCTCATCGGCGTCACGCCGGTCGATCTCACCGGTGCGTACACCGCCGCCGACGACGCCCTGGTGGCGGCGCCGGTGCGGCAGCCGGGCTCGGAGGAGCAGTTCTACTTCGTCATGACGGACCGCTTCGCCAACGGCGACGCCACCAACGACGAGGGCGGCCTGGTCGGCGACCGCCTCGTCACCGGCCTGGACACCACCGACAAGGGCTTCTACCACGGCGGTGACCTCGCCGGCCTGCGCGAGCAGCTCGACTACATCGAGGGCCTGGGCACCACGGCGATCTGGCTCACGCCGTCCTTCCTCAACCGTGCCGTGCAGGGCACGGGCGCCGACGCGAGTGCCGGGTACCACGGCTACTGGATCACGGACTTCACCCGGATCGACCCCCACCTGGGCACCAACGCCGAGCTCGAGGACCTCATCACCGACGCCCACGCGCGCGGCATCAAGGTCTACTTCGACATCATCACCAACCACACCGCGGACGTCATCGACTACGACGGCGGGGTCTACGAGTACGTCGACCAGGCGACCACGCCGTACTACGACGCGGGTGGCACGGCCTTCGACCCCGCGGCCTACGCCGGCACCGGCACCTTCCCGACCCTCAGCGCGACGACGTCGTTCCCGTACGACCCGATCGTCGACCCGGCCGACGCGACGCTCAAGGTCCCGGGCTGGCTCAACGACCCGACGCTCTACCACAACCGCGGCAACTCGACCTGGACGGGGGAGTCGGTCACCTACGGCGACTTCGCCGGCCTCGACGACCTCATGACGGAGCACCCGACCGTGGTCCAGGGCTTCGTCGACGTCTACCAGGACTGGATCGACCTGGGCATCGACGGCTTCCGGATCGACACGGCCAAGCACGTCAACCTCGAGTTCTGGCAGGAGTGGACCACCGAGGTCCTCGACTACGCCCACGCGCAGGGCAACCCCGACTTCTTCATGTTCGGTGAGGTGTACGACGCCGACGCGAGCAAGACCGCCCCGTACGTCCGCGGCACCGACATGAGCTCCGTGCTCGACTTCGCGTTCCAGGCGTCCGCGTCGAGCTTCGCGCGCGGGTTCAGCCCGGCGACGCTCTCGGCGCTCTTCGCGAGCGACGACTGGTACACCACCCCCGACTCGAGCTCCACGGCCCTGCCGACCTTCCTGGGCAACCACGACATGGGCCGCATCGGCTACGGCGTGCGGACCTCCGGCTCCCCGCTGGAGCGCTCGGCGCTGGCGCACTCGCTGATGTACCTCACGCGCGGCCAGCCCGTCGTCTACTACGGCGACGAGCAGGGCTTCGTCGGGGACGGCTCGCTCGGCGGCACCGACAAGGACGCCCGCCAGGACCTGTTCGCCACCGACGTCGTGGAGTACCAGACGCAGACCCTGCTCACCGGCGAGGTGGCCGGCTCGGTGGACCGCTACGACGTCGCGGCGCCGCTCTACACGCACATCGCCGGCCTGGCCGCGCTGCGCGCGGCGACGCCGGCGCTGAGCAGCGGCGCCCAGATCGAGCGGCCCGTCGCCGGGCCGGGCGAGGACTCCGTCTACGCGTTCTCCCGCGTCGAGCGCACCGAGCGCGTCGAGCACCTCGTGGCGCTCAACAACGCCGCCGCGGACGCGACGGTGAGCATCACCACGCTCACGCCGGGCGCGACCTTCACGCCGCTGCACGGCGGCGGGGTGCCCGTCGTGGCCGACGCCGCCGGCGTCGTGACGATCACCGTGCCCGCCCTGACCGCCGTCGTGCTCGCGGCCGGCGCGACCGTCGCGCCGAGCGACGGCACGCCCGCCCTGACCGTCACGGCACCCACGGCCGGTGCGTCGATCGACGGCACCGTCCCCGTCGCCGCGACGGTCGACGACGTGTGGCAGGAGACCTCCTTCGCGTGGCGCGTCGTCGGCGGCACCGCGTGGACCCCGCTGGGCACCGCGGAGGACACCACCCCGCGGGTCATGGCGACCCTGCCGGCCGCGTTGACCGACGGCACGCTCGTCGAGTACCGCGCCGTGACGCAGGACGCCGCCGGCAACCGCTCCGCGGCCTCCACCTACGCCTCCGTGCGCGTCGCCGTCGACGGCGTGGTGCCGGACGACCCGGAGGAGCCCGACCTGGACGGACTGCTCGTCACGGCGCCGGGGAGCTACCAGAGCGAGGTCGGCTGCCCCGGCGACTGGCAGCCGGACTGCCTGACCACCCAGCTGACGTCGCGCGGCAACGGGCTCTACGCCATGACGCTCGCCGTCCCGCCCGGCAGCTACGAGTACAAGATCGCGATCGGCGGCGCCTGGGACGAGAACTACGGCGCCGGTGGTGTCGCGGGTGGCGCGAACGTGGCGTTCACCGTCGCGGGAGACATCCCGCAGGAGGTCACGTTCGTCTACGACGCCGCCAGCCATGCCTTCACCACGAGCGCCCAGGGGCCGCTCCTCACGCTGCCCGGCAGCTACCAGAGCGAGGTGGGCTGCCCGGGCGACTGGCAGCCGGACTGCCTGAGCACCGTGCTGCTCGACCTCGACGGGGACGGCGTCTCGACGTTCACGACCAGCCGGATCCCGGCGGGCACGTACGAGGTCAAGGTGGCGCACAACCTCGGCTGGGACGAGAACTACGGGGCGGGCGGCGCCCCGGGCGGCGCGAACATCCCGTTCTCCGCTCCCGGCGGCAAGCCGATCACCTTCACCTACGACCTCGCGACGCACCTGCTGACCATCGAGGTCACCGACGCGCCCCTCGCGGGGCTCGGCACCTGGCAGGCGCACTGGATCGACGCGACGACGCTGGCCTGGCCGGCGGCGCTGCTGGACGGCGCCGACCCGACCGGCCTGACCTTCGCGCTGCACCACGCCCCGGACGGCTCCCTCGAGGTGGTCGACGGCGCCGTGACCGGCGGCGCGCAGGTCGCGCTGACCTACGACCCTGCCGGCCTCACCCCGGCCCAGGTCGAGGCCTTCCCGGCCCTCGGGGGGTATCTCGCCCTGCACGTCGACGCCCCGCGTGCCGACGTCGAGGCGTGGCTGACCGGTGAGCTGCTGGTCTCCCAGGGCGACGGCGACGCGCTGTCCGCCGTCACCGGGGTGCAGATCCCGGGGGTGCTCGACGCGCTGTTCGGCGTCGAGGCCCAGGCCCGAACGTTCGGGGCGACGTGGCGCAGCGGCAAGCCGACGCTGACGCTGTGGGCGCCGACCGCGCAGGACGTCGTCGCGCTCGTGTGGCTGGGCGGGGACACGGAGGTCCCGCCGCTGCGCGTGCCGATGGTCCGCGCGGCCGACGGGTCCTGGACGGTCCAGGGCACCCGCGCGTGGAAGAACGCCGCCTACCGCTACGAGGTGACGGTCTACGCGCCCAGCACGGACGCCGTCGAGGTCAACGAGGTGACCGATCCCTCCTCGGTGGCCCTGACGCTCAACTCGACCCACTCGGTGCTCGTCGACCTCGACGACCGCGCCCTGGCCCCGCGCCAGTGGCAGTGGGCCCGCCAGCCCGTCGTGGCACCCGTGGACCAGACCATCTACGAGCTGCACGTGCGGGACTTCTCGATCTCCGACGTGACCGTGCCGGAGGCGCTGCGGGGGACCTACCTGGCCTTCGCCGAGCGGCGCAGCGCCGGGCGGGCGCACCTGCGCGAGCTCGCCGACGCCGGCCTGACCACGGTCCACCTGCTGCCGACGTTCGACATCGCCTCGATCGAGGAGGACCGCTCGGCCCAGCTCACCCCGGACTGCGATCTCGCGTCATTCGCCCCGGACTCTGCGGAGCAGCAGGCGTGCATCGACGCGATCCGCGACGCCGACGGCTACAACTGGGGCTACGACCCGCTGCACTGGTCCGCGCCCGAGGGCTCCTACGCCGTCGAGGCAGACGGCGCGGCACGCGTGGTCGAGTTCCGCACCATGGTCGGGGCGCTGCACGCCGACGGCCTGCAGGTGGTCCTCGACCAGGTGTTCAACCACACCGCCGCGAGCGGCCAGGACCCGAAGTCGATCCTCGACCGCGTGGTGCCCGGCTACTACCACCGGCTCAACGCCGTGGGGGCCGTCGAGACCTCGACGTGCTGCCAGAACGTGGCGACCGAGCACACGATGGCGCAGGACCTCATGGTCGAGTCCGTGGTGACCTGGGCGCGCGACTACAAGGTCGACGGCTTCCGGTTCGACCTCATGGGCCACCACTCCGTCGAGACGATGCAGGCGGTGCGCGACGCGCTCGACGCGCTCACCGTGCGGCGCGACGGCGTCGACGGCTCGGCCGTGTACCTCTACGGCGAGGGCTGGAACTTCGGTGAGGTCGCGGACAACGCGCTGTTCACCCAGGCCTCGCAGGGCCAGCTCGGCGGGACGGGCATCGGCACGTTCTCCGACCGGCTGCGCGACGCCGTCCGCGGCGGCGGCCCGTTCGACACCGACCCGCGCATCCAGGGCCTCGGCTCCGGCCTGGCCGGCGATCCCAACGGGGCGGTGGCCAACGGCACCGAGGCCGAGCAGGCCGCGCGGCTCGCCCACCTCACGGACCTCGTCCGCCTGGGCATGGCTGGCAACCTGCGCGACTACGCCTTCCTCACGAGCGCCGGCACCGTCCAGACCGGCGCGCAGCTCGACTACAACGGGCAGCCCGCCGGCTACGCGGACTCCCCGGAGGAGGTCGTCACCTACGTCGACGCGCACGACAACGAGACGCTCTTCGACGCCCTGACCCTCAAGCTGCCGACGGACACCCCCATGGCGGACCGTGTCCGAATGAACACCGTCTCGCTGGCCACGACGGCGCTCGCCCAGACCCCGTCGTTCTGGCACGCCGGGGCGGACCTGCTGCGCAGCAAGTCGCTGGACCGCAACTCCTACAACTCCGGTGACTGGTTCAACGTGCTCGACTGGTCCGGCGAGACCAACGGCTTCGGCCGTGGGCTGCCGCCGGCGGCGGACAACGAGGCGAAGTGGGTCTACCAGCAGCCGCTGCTGGCCGACCCGGCCCTCGCGCCCGCCCCGGCCGACATCGAGGCCGCGTCGACGGCGGCCCAGGAGCTCCTCGAGCTGCGGTTCTCCACCGACCTGTTCCGGCTCGGCAGCGCCGCGCTCATCGAGCAGAAGGTGACGTTCCCCGGCAGCGGGCCGGACGCGGCGCCGGGCGTCGTCGTCATGCACGTCGACGACACCGTCGGGCCGGACGTCGACCGCCGCCTCGACGGGGTGCTCACGGTCCTCAACGCGTCGGACGAGGCCGTGACGGTGACGCTCGACGCGCTCGCGGGCGAGCGCTACGCGCTCTCCTCCGTGCAGCGCCGCGGGGCGGACGACACGGTGCGCCAGACCACCTGGGACGTGGCGACCGGCACGGTCACGGTGCCGGCCCGGACCGTCGCGGTGCTGGTCGACGACCAGCACCGCCGGCCCGGCCACGGCGGGCACGGAGCGCAGATCAGCTAGGTCACGCTCAGCCGCCCGCTGCCTCGACCAGGGCGGCCTGGAGCTGGGCGACGCTGGCCTCGCCGCGGGTGAAGGTGCCTACGGCCGAGGTCAGCGCCGCGAGCTCCGCAGGACCGATCGCGCTGCCGTGCGCGAGCGACGGCACGACGGCATCGGCGCGGAACGCGAAGTGCGCCTCGCGCTGGTAGGTGCCGAGGTCGGACGTGCTCGCGGCGGTGGTGGCCGGCAGCCCGCCCTTCGCGTTGGCGAAGACCACCTGCGCGTCGGTCGAGGCGACCGTGCGCAGCCACTGCTCGGCCGTCTGCGGGTTCGGCGCGCCGACGGGCAGCGTGAACGCGTCGACGACGAGGTCGAAGGTGCCAGCGGTCCCGGGCACCGGCCGCCACGTGGGGTGCTCGCCAGCGCTCTCCAGGACGGGGAACGCCCAGTCGCCCATGACGGTGAACGCCGCCTGGCCGGCGGCGACGCGCTGGGCTGCGTCCTGCCAGTCCAGGGCGTCGCGGTCGTCGTTGGTGTACCCGATGAGCCGGGCGAAGTCCGCCAGCGCAGCGGTCACCTCCAGCGAGCCGGGGTCCGTGCCCCCGTCCCACAGGCCCGTGTACCCGTCGGGCCCGAGCCGCGCGAGGAGCACCTGCTCGAGCAGGTGCACCTGCGTCCACGTCGAGGCCACGGCGAGCGGGGTGCGGCCACTGGCCTGGACCGTGGCCAGCGCGGCCAGCCAGTCGTCGAACGTCGCGTACCCGGCCGCGGGGTCGAGGCCCGCGTCGGCGAGCACCTGGGGGTTGGCCCACAGGACGTTGGCCCGGTGCAGGTTGGAGGGCACGGCGTAGGGCACGCCGTCGACGCTCACGGCGTCGAGCACGGCGTCCGGCAGGTCCGCCGCCAGGTCGAGGTCCGCGAAGAGGTCCTCGAGGTCCGTCAGGCGACCGGCGGCCACGTGCTCGGCGAGCTCCGCGCCGCCGTGCACCTGGAAGGTGTCCGGCGGGTCGTCGTTGGCCAGCCGGGAGGCCAGGACGTCCTTGGCCGCCGAGCCGGCGCCGCCGGCCACCGCCGCGTCGACGAAGCGGGTCTGCGGGTGCTGCTCCGCGAACACGCGCACGAGGGCGTCGAGGGCCAGCTTCTCCGAGCCGCTGGCCCACCAGGTGAAGACCTCGACGCGCTGCTCGGCGGGCTCGGCGGGTGCGGGTGCGGCAGAGCACGCGGCGAGGCCGACACCCAGCGCGGCGACGACGCCCACGGCACGCGCCGACCGGGCCCACCGGCCCCCCGCTGCTCCCACGCCCGCCTCCGTCTCCCGGCCGGCCACGATGCCCGCCCGACGATCACCGGGGGTGAGCATCCCACGGGAGGTCGGCTCCGCGAGCGCTATCCTCGCGTGTGGCCAAGGACCGGGCGACGCCGGGATCCCAGACGTCGCTCCGCGAGGCCAACAGGGCCAGGATCGTGAGCGCGGTCCAGCAGCGCGGGTCCATCACGCAGATCGAGCTCGCCGGGGTCACCGGACTGTCCGCCGCGACCATCTCCAACATCGTCAAGGAGCTGACGGTCGCCGGGGTGCTGCACACGGCGCCGACGTCGCGCTCGGGCCGCCGCGCGCAGGAGGTCACGCTCGCGCGCAACCTGGGGCTCGTCGCCGGGGTCCACCTGGCCGAGCGCTCGCTGCGCGTGGCCCTGGCCGACGTCACCCACCGCGTCGTGGCGGAGCAGCGGCTCCCGCTCCCGCCGGGCCACCGGGCGGACTCCAGCCTCGACCGGGTCGCGCTGATGATCGAGGAGATGGTCGAGACCGTGGGGGCAGCCCCCTCCGAGGTGCTCGCCGTGGGCGTGGGCCTGCCCGCCCCGATCGACGTCAGCACCGGGCAGGTCTCGGCCGGCGGCATCCTGCGCGGCTGGGGCGGCGTGGTGATCCCCGACGTGCTCGGGCGGCGGCTCGGCATCCCCGTGGTCGTCGACAACGACGCCAACCTCGGAGCGCTGGCCGAGGCCCGGCTCGGTGCTGCCCGCGGCCGGCAGCACGTCGCCTACCTGCGCGTCTCGCACGGCGTCGGGCTCGGCCTGGTGCTCGGTGGGCAGGTGTTCCGCGGGCGCAGCGGAGCGGCAGGCGAGCTCGGGCACCTCGTGGTCGAGGAGGACGGTGAGCCCTGCCGCTGCGGCAGCCGCGGCTGCCTCGAGACGCTCATCGGCGCAGCGCACCTGCTCGCGCGGCTCGCCCCGACCCACGGCCACCTCACGCTGCGCGACGTCGTCGGGCAGGCGATGGTCGGGGACACGGCGTGCCGGGCCGTCATCGCGGAGGCCGGCGAGCGGCTGGGGCGCGTCGCCGCGACCGTGTGCACGCTGCTGGACCCGGAGGTCGTCGTCGTCGGCGGTGACCTTGCGCTCGCGGGTGAGCTGCTGCTCGACCCGGTGCGCACGGCGCTGCACGCGCGCGTGCTCGTCACGGACGCCGGCCCGGTGCCGGTCGAGGCCGCCGCCTTCGGCGGGCAGTCGGAGATGCGGGGGGCGCTGGTGCTCGCGCTGGACACCTACGAGGTCGGGGCCCCGCACGGGGCGAGGGGAGGGGCATGAGACGCCTGCTGACGCTGCTCACGGCCGCGACGGTGCTCGCGCTCGCCGCGTGCGCCGTCCCGGCCGACAGCCAGGCGCCCACCATCGCGCTGCTGCTGCCCGAGTCGAAGACCAGCCGGTACGAGGGGATCGACCGGCCCGTCTTCGAGGAGGTCGTCGCCGAGCGGTGCGCCGAGTGCCGCGTGCTCTACGCCAACGCGGGGCAGGACGCCGCGCGCCAGCAGCAGCAGGCCGAGTCCGCGCTCACCCAGGGCGCCCAGGTGCTCGTCCTGGGCGCCGTCGACGCCTCGGCGGCGCAGAGCATCGTCACCGCCGCCGCCGAGCGCGGGGTCGCGGTCATCGCGTACGACCGGTTCATCGCCGACGCGCCGCTGGACTTCTTCGTGGCGTACGACCCGGTGCGCGTCGGACAGCTCCAGGGGCAGGCGCTCGTCGCCGCCGTCGGGCCCACCGAGCCCGGCGAGGGCATCCTCGTGGTCCAGGGAGCGAGCACCGACCCCAACGTCGCGGGCCTGCGCACGGGCCTGGCCAGCGCCCTGGAGGGCTCGGGGCTGACGGTCCTGGCGGAGCACGAGACACCCGACTGGAGCCCGGACAAGGCCCAGGAGTGGGTGCAGGGCCAGCTCACCCAGTTCGCCGGGCGCGTGGTCGGCGTCTACGCCGCGAACGACGGCACGGCGGGCGGCGCGATCTCCGCGATGCGCGCCGCCGGGCTCGACCCGGTGCCGCCCGTGACGGGGCAGGACGCCGAGCTCGCGGCGATCCAGCGGATCGTCGCGGGGGACCAGTACATGACCGTCTACAAGGCGATCAGCCAGCAGGCGCGCACCGCGGCGGAGCTGTCGGTGCGGATCCTGCGCGGGGAGGTGCCCGCGGCGACCGTCGAGGTCCAGGGCATCCCCTCGGTGCTGCTCGCCCCGGTGGCGGTGACCCGCGAGCGGGTCGCCGAGGTGATCGTCGGCGGCGGCGTGCACAGCGCCGCCGAGATCTGCGTGGAGCCGTACACGGCGGCCTGCCGTGAGCTCGGCCTGGTCGGGACGGAGGATCAGGGATGAACGAGGCAGGACCGGCACCGGTGATCTCGCTGCGCGGGATCACCCACAGCTTCGGGGCCGTGCGCGCGCTCGTGGACGTCGACCTCGACGTGCACGCGCGCGAGGTGGTCGCGGTGGTCGGGGACAACGGGGCGGGCAAGTCGACGCTCGTCGGCGTGCTCGCCGGCGTGCTGGTGCCCGACGCGGGCGAGGTGGTGGTCGAGGGTCGCGAGATGCAGCTCACGTCGCCCGGCCTGGCCCGCGGCCTGGGGATCGCGACCGTGTTCCAGGACCTCGCCCTGTGCGAGGACCTCGACGTCGTGGAGAACCTCTTCCTCGGGCAGGAGCTGCGCCGCGGGCCGGCCCTGGACGAGGTCGCGATGGAGCGCGAGGCCTGGCACCTCCTGGCCCAGCTCGCGGTGCGCGTGCCGTCGGTGCGGGCACCCGTCGCCACGCTCTCCGGCGGGCAGCGCCAGGCGGTCGCGATCGCCCGTGCCCTGCTCGGCGAGCCCAGGGTGCTCGTCCTGGACGAGCCGACGGCGGCCCTCGGGGTGACCCAGACCGCCGAGGTGCTCAACCTCGTCGAGCGCGTGCGCGACAGCGGCTACGGCGTGGTCATGGTGAGCCACAACATGAGCGACGTCCAGGCGGTCGCGGACCGCGTCGTCGTGCTGCGCCGCGGGCGGGTCAACGGCGACTTCGACGCCAACCTCGCCAGCTACGAGGACATCATCGCGGCCATCACCGGTGCCGGCCCGTCCCGACCCGAGCGTCACCGAGGGGAGTCGTCATGAACCTGGGTGACCCGATGCCCGCCGGCGGGGACCGTGCGGTGCGCGAGCAGGCCTCGTGGCGGCACGGCGGCACGCCGTGGGGCCGCTGGCGGGACCGGGACCTCGGCTCCGCGCCGGTGGTCGTCGCCCTGGGCGTGCTCGCGCTGGTGTTCCAGGCGGCCAACCCCAACTTCCTGTCGGCCGACAACCTCGTCAACCTCACCCTGCAGTCGGCGACCACCGGGGTGATCACCCTGGGCATCGTGCTCGTGCTGCTCGTGGGGCAGATCGACCTGTCGGTCGGCGCGGTGAGCGGGCTCGCTGCTGCCGTCGTGGCGGTGGGCTCGGTGCAGCAGGGCTGGCCGCTCGCGGTCGCCGTCCTCGCCGCCGTCGTGCTGGGCGCGGCTGTCGGCGGGGTCTACGGCTGGCTCTTCACGCGGCTGGGCGTGCCGAGCTTCGTGCTCACCCTTGCGGGGCTGCTCGTGGTGCTCGGCCTGCAGGTCCGCGTGCTCGGCAGCACCGGGTCGATCACGCTGCCGTACGAGTCGTGGCTCGTGCGGTTCTCCCAGCAGTCCTTCCTGCCCGACGCGGTCGCGTACGGCGTCGTCGGGCTGGTGCTCGCCGCCTACGCCGCGGCGCGCCTGGTCGAGCGGCACCGGCGCGAGGCGGTCGACCTGCCCGCCGCGACGCTCGCCGCCGTCGGGCTGCGCACCGGTCTGCTCGCCGTCGCGCTCCTGGTGCCCACGTGGTACCTCAACCTCGACCGCGGGATCGGCGCGTCGTTCGCGCTGTTCATCGCGCTCGTGGTCGCCGCGGACCTGCTGCTGCGGCGCACGCGGTGGGGACGCTCGGTGCGGGCCGTGGGGTCCAACGTCGGCTCGGCGCACCGGGCGGGCTTCGCGGTGCGCCGCGTGTACGTCAGCGTCTTCGTCGCGTGCGCGGCACTGGCAGCCCTCGGCGGGGTGCTCTCGGTGGGCCGGCTGGCCGCGGCCAACCAGGGCACCGGCGGCTCGGACACCAACCTCACCGCGATCGCCGCGGCCGTCATCGGCGGCACCAGCCTGTTCGGTGGGCGCGGCAGCGCGTGGTCGGCGGTGCTCGGGGTGCTGGTCATCGGCTCGATCTCCAGCGGGCTGACCCTGCTCAACCTCGACGCGTCGTTGCGCTACATCGTCACGGGCATGGTGCTCGCGCTCGCGGTGACCCTGGACTCGGTGGCCCGCCGCACCCGCCAGAGCCCGGCCCGCTGAGGGCCGACGTCCCCCGCTCGCCCCTGCGGCCGATCGCCGGTTCTCGGCGGTTCTCGGTCGTCTGGCGACCGAGAACCGCGGAGAACCGGGTCGGAGGAGGGGTCAGCGGAAGACGATGGTGCGGCGCCCGTCGAGCAGCACGCGGTGCTCGGCGTGCCAGCGGACCGCGCGGGCCAGCGCCCTGCGCTCGACGTCCTGGCCCAGCGCGACGAGGTCCTCGACCTTGCGCGAGTGGTCCACGCGCTCGACGTCCTGCTCGATGATCGGGCCCTCGTCGAGGTCGCCCGTGACGTAGTGCGCGGTCGCGCCGATGAGCTTGACGCCGCGGTCGTGCGCCTGGGCGTAGGGGCGGGCCCCCTTGAAGCTGGGCAGGAACGAGTGGTGGATGTTGATGACCTTGCCGGTGAGCGTGCGGCACAGGTCGTCCGAGAGGATCTGCATGTAGCGCGCCAGCACCACCAGCTCGACGTCGAGCTCGTCGACCAGCGCGAGCAGCCGCGCCTCGGCCGCGGACTTGGTGTCCCGCGTGACCGGCACGTGGTGGAAGTCGATCCCGTAGAACTCCGCGACGCCGGCCAGCGCCGTGTGGTTGGAGACCACCGCGACGATGTCCAGCGGCAGCCCCTCGGACTGCTGGCGGAACAGCAGGTCGTGCAGGCAGTGGGCCGCGCTGGAGACCATGACGAGCGTGCGCATGCGGCGCCCGACGACGTCGAGCTGCCACGACATGTCGAACTGCTCTGCCAGGGCCCCGAGCGCCTCGTCCAGCTCCGCGCGGGATGCGAGGGACTCGACCTGCACGCGCATGAAGAACAGGCCGGACAGCGGGTCGCCGAACTGCTGGGACTCGGTGATGTTGCCGCCGTGGCTCGCCAGGAGCCCGGCGACGGCGTGCACGATGCCCGGCCGGTCGGGGCAGGACAGGGACAGCACCCAGTGGGTGGGGGCGTGCGGGTTCGCCGTCGTCGCGTCGGTCACGAGGGCTGAGGCTACTCGTCCGGGCCGGAAGATCACCCGCTCGCGGCGTCTCGCCGGCGGGGCGTCCCTCGCACGGGTGCGCCGCGGGGTGCCACCATGGACCCATGAGCGCCCCTGAGGTGAGGATCGACGTCGTCGGCGACGATGCGGCAGGCGAGCTGCTGACGGTGCGGAGGGCCGCGTTCGTCACCGAGGCCCAGCTGTACGGGGACCCGAACATCCCCCCGCTGACGCAGACCCTCGAGGAGCTGCGGGCCGACCTCGCCGACGAGGCCGTCGTGACCCTCGGCGCCTGGATCGGGCACCGGCTCGTCGGGTCCATCCGGGTGGGCATCGAGGGCAGCAAGGCCACGCTCGGCCGGCTGGCGGTGGTCCCCGACCTGCAGCACATGGGCATCGGCACGCGCCTGCTGCTGGGCGTCCCGCCGTACCTGCCGCCGGACACGTCCGAGGTGTGGGTCTTCACCGGTCGCGACTCGCTGCAGAACCTGGCGATGTACACCAAGCACGGCTACCAGCACGAGTACGACGAGGCGGCCGGCGCGCTGACCTACGCGTACCTGCGCAAGATCCTCGGCGACGGGCCGGAGGACGACGACGACGTCGCGGACGAGGTCGACGAGGTCGCAGCCCCCCAGGCCTGAGGCAGTCGCCGGGGCTTGCTAGGCTTGCCCCGTCGCGACTGGCGAACGGGTGGGTCACCACCGGGGAGCGACGGCCGAGAGGCACCGCAGCAGACTTCGGGTCGTACGCCTGGGCCCCGGGTCACCACACGACCGTGTGCGTGCCCGGACAGATCCGGGGTCCCCACGCACACTGCTGAGGCGAGGAGAGCCATGAGCTCCGACGTGATGAACCAGTCCCTGGCCGAGCTGGACCCGGAGATCTCCGCGGTCCTGGACGGCGAGCTCGCGCGCCAGCGCGGGACGCTCGAGATGATCGCCAGCGAGAACTTCGTGCCGCGCGCCGTCCTGCAGGCCCAGGGGTCCGTGCTCACCAACAAGTACGCCGAGGGCTACCCGGGCAGGCGCTACTACGGCGGCTGCGAGCAGGTCGACGTGGCCGAGACCCTGGCGATCGCGCGCGCCAAGGAGCTCTTCGGCGCCGAGCACGCCAACGTCCAGCCCCACTCGGGTGCCACGGCGAACGCCGCGGTGCTGCACGCGCTGATCAGCGCCGGCGACCGCATCCTGGGCCTCGAGCTCGCGCACGGCGGCCACCTCACGCACGGCATGAAGATCAACTTCTCGGGTCGGCTCTACGGGGTCGGCGCCTACGGGGTGGACCCCGACACGTTCCTCGTCGACATGGACGTCGTGCGCCGGCAGGCGCTCGAGCACCGCCCGCAGGTGATCATCGCCGGCTGGTCCGCCTATCCGCGCCACCTGGACTTCGCGGCCTTCCGCTCCATCGCGGACGAGGTCGGCGCCAAGCTCTGGGTGGACATGGCGCACTTCGCCGGCCTCGTCGCAGCGGGGCTGCACCCCAGCCCCGTGCCGCACGCCGACGTCGTCTCCTCGACCGTCCACAAGACGATCGGCGGCCCGCGCTCCGGGTTCATCCTGTCCCGCGAGGAGTACGCCAAGAAGATCGACTCCGCGGTGTTCCCGGGCCAGCAGGGCGGCCCGCTCATGCACGTCATCGCGGCCAAAGCGGTCTCCTTCAAGATCGCGGGCACCGAGGACTTCAGGGCCCGCCAGCAGCGCACGCTCGACGGCGCGCGGATCCTCGCCGAGCGGCTGTCCGCGCCCGACGTCGCCGCGGCGGGGGTCTCGGTGCTCACGGGCGGCACGGACGTGCACCTCGTGCTGGTGGACCTGCGGGCCTCGAACCTCGACGGCCAGCAGGCCGAGGACCTGCTCCACTCCGCAGGGATCACCGTCAACCGCAACGCGGTGCCGTTCGACCCTCGCCCGCCCCGCGTGACGTCCGGCCTGCGGATCGGCACGCCGGCGCTGGCCACCCGCGGGTTCGGCGACACCGAGTTCACCGAGGTCGCTGACATCATCGCCACGGCGCTCATCGCGGGCCGCGGTGCGGACCTGGACGCCCTGCGCGCCCGCGTCGCGCGTCTCGTGGACGACTTCCCGCTCTACCCGGGCCTGGCGCAGTGACCGCACGGATCCTCGACGGGACGGCCACGGCCGCCGCGGTCAAGGCCGAGCTGGCCGAGCGCGTCGTGGTGCTCCGGGCGCGGGGCGTCACCCCGGGGCTCGGCACGGTGCTCGTGGGCCAGGACCCGGGCTCGCAGGCGTACGTGGCGGGCAAGCACCGCGACTGCGCCGAGGTGGGCATCGCGTCGATCCGCGAGGACCTGCCGGCCACGGCCACCCAGGCCGAGGTCGAGGCCGCCGTCGACCGCCTCAACGCGGACCCCGCGTGCACCGGGTACATCGTCCAGCTGCCGCTGCCGAAGGGCATCGACACCAACGCGGTGCTCGAGCGGATCGACCCCGCCAAGGACGCAGACGGCCTGCACCCGACCAACCTCGGGCGCCTCGTGCTGCGGGTCAACGAGCCGGTCACCTCGCCGCTGCCGTGCACCCCGCGCGGGATCCTCGAGCTGCTCGCGCGGTACGGGATCTCGGTGGCGGGCCGGCACGTCGTCGTCGTGGGCCGCGGGACCACGGTGGGCCGGTCGATCGGCCTGCTGCTCACGCGGCGCGAGCACAACGCGACGGTCACGCTGACGCACACCGGGACGGCAGACCTCGGCGCCCACCTGCGCACGGCGGACGTCGTCGTGGCGGCGGCGGGGGTGCCGGGGATCGTCCGGGCCGCCGACGTCAAGCCGGGAGCCGTGGTGCTCGACGTCGGGGTGTCGCGCGTCGCCGACCCGGCCGGCGGCCGGGCGCGGCTCGTCGGTGACGTCGAGGCCGGCGTCGCCGACGTGGCCGCGTGGCTCTCGCCCAACCCCGGCGGGGTGGGCCCCATGACCCGCGCGATGCTGCTGGCCAACGTCGTCGAGGCCGCGGAGCGCGCCGTCGGCTGAGCCGGCAGCGGTGGGTTCGGCCCAGGCCCGGGCCTTGACCCGGCGCGGGCGGGTGCCACGGTGGCCCCCACCCGGCCCTCCGATGTGATCCAGATCACACAAGGCCTGCCTCAAGCATGTCCGGTTTGCGCCCGATGTCTGGTGTGAAGGCTTCGCCGGGTTCGTCCGGTCGGGGCCTTCGGTCAACGACAAGGGCAAACCCGCCGCGAGGCGGGGACGCAAAGCCAGGGGCCCGACGGGGCAGCCCAGCTGCCGAACGACGAGAGGCATCCCCATGCAGAGCACCACGCCTTCACAGCGACGCCCGCTCGCGACCCTGCGTCCCGCGTCGCAGCTCCCCCCTGCCCCCGTCGCCGCGTCGGCCGCGCCCACGGCTCGCCGTCCGGTGCCGGCGGTGGACATCGACCCGCTGCTGACCCCCAACGAGGTCGCCCAGATGTTCCGGGTCGACCCCAAGACGGTGACCCGCTGGGCCAACGCCGGCAAGATCACGACGGTGCGCACCCTCGGGGGCCACCGCCGGTTCTCCGAGCGGGAGATCCGCACCCTGCTCGCCGTCGTGCCGACCCAGGTCCCCCTGCCCGCCTGAGCGGAGCACCCACGCGTCCGCGCCGGCCGCCCCACCGGGGGCGGCCGGCGCAGCGACGTCAGGGCGGTCGCCTCGCGTCGTGCGAGATGTGACGCAGGTCACACCAGAACTTCCTCAAGGATGTCCGGTTTGCGCCCGATGTCAGATGTGGAGGCCACGCCGGACACCCGGAGGGCCTCCTGTCAGCGACAAGGGCAAACTCGCCGTGAGGCGGGGACGCAAAGCCAAGGGGCCCCACGTGGGCAGCCCAGCTACCGAACGACTTAGGGGAATCCTTCATGCGCACCATTCCTGCTCCGCACCGTCCCGTCACCACGGCGACCGTCGAGGCCCTGCTCACACCCGGCGAGGTCGCGATGCTCTTCCGCGTGGACCCCAAGACGGTGACGCGCTGGGCCGACGCGGGCAAGATCTCCACGGTGCGCACGCTCGGCGGGCACCGCCGCTTCTCCGAGCGCGAGATCCGCGGCCTGCTCGGCGCCGTCCCGTCCCAGGCGTCAGCGCAGCACTGAGCGCGGGCGTCCGCGCAGCACCGGCCCGCTGGCGACCGCACCGACGGCCCGACCGCCGGCGCGTCGGGTGGTGCGTCGACCGACGCCGCGCAGTCCCCACGGACTGGGCGGCGTCCGTCGTCGTCGGCGGGATGGGGTTGGATGACGCGGTGCTCACCATCGCGACCGTCAACGTCAACGGCATCCGCGCGGCCTTCCGTCGCGGCATGGCCGACTGGCTCGCCGTCCGTCAGCCCGACGTCGTGCTGCTGCAGGAGGTGCGGGCCCCCGACGAGATGGTGGGCGAGCTCCTCACGCCGCCGGCCTGGGATCTCGCGCACAGCGAGTCGATGACCAAGGGGCGCGCCGGCGTGGCGATCGCCTCCCGGCTGCCGATGAGCGCCGTGCGCATCGGGCTCGACCACGGCGTGGCCACCAACTCGGGCCGCTGGGTCGAGGCCGACCTCGAGCTGCCCGGCGGCGGCACGCTCACCGTCGTCTCGACGTACCTCCACTCGGGCACGGCGCAGACGCCCTCGATGGACGAGAAGTACGCCTTCCTCGACCTGGTGACCGCCCGCCTGGCCGCGCTGCGGTCGGCCGGCGCGCACGCCGTCGTCGGCGGCGACCTCAACATCGCGCACACGGACGCCGACCTCAAGAACTCGCACGGCAACCGCGGGGCCGCCGGTTGCCTGCCGCGCGAGCGGGCCTACCTCGACGGCTGGTTCGCCGACCAGGGGTGGGTCGACCTCGGGCGCGCCCTGGCCGGCGACGTGCCGGGCCCGTACACGTGGTGGTCCTGGCGCGGGCAGGCCTTCGACAACGACGCCGGCTGGCGGATCGACTACCAGGTCGCGACCCCGGGGCTGGCGGAGCTCGCGCGGGAGGCGACGGTGGACCGTGCCGCGAGCTACGCCGAGCGCTTCAGCGACCACGCACCGTTCGTCGTGCGGTACGACCTCTGACGGGTGCGGTCACCGCGCGACGTCGTCGTGCGCGGAGAGTTCCGGCTCGGCGCGTCCCGGCTGGGCGCTGTCGGGCACGGCGAGGTCGCGCATCCGCATCAGCGGCGAGAAGACCACCGGCAGCGCCGAGGCCGCCGTGAGCCCCACCGCCACCCACAGCGTGGGCACCACGCCCAGGTGCGTGCCGAGCCACCCGCCCAGCAGCCCGCCGAGGGGCAGCGTGCCCCAGACGATGAACCGCACCGAGGCGTTCATCCGCCCCAGCAGGGCGGGCGGGCACAGGCGCTGACGGAAGCTCACCTGCGCGACGTTGTAGACGACGACGCCGAAGCTGAACAGGACGCCGCCGACCACGAGCGTCAGCTGCGCCGGCACGCCGGCACCGGCCAGGGGTGCCGCCAGGGGCGTCAGGGCGAAGGCGACCGGGAACAGCAGCGCGCTGACCGGGATGGACCGGCCCTCGCCGATGAGGCGCGCCACGCGGTCGGCGAGCACGGCACCCGCCAGCCCGCCGATCGACGACGCGGAGAAGACGACGCCGAGCGCGACCTCGTCGAGGCCGAGCACCCGCAGGGCGTAGAGGACGGTGAGCGCCCCGCCGACGGCGCCGCCGAGGTTGCCGATCGACGTGCACGCGACGATCCGGCGCAGCAGCGGCTGGTGCACGACGAACCGGAGCCCCTCGGCGATCTCTGTGCGCAGCGGCCGCCGGTCCGCCGGTGACGGCAGCGTCTCGACGGCCCGGATCCGCCCGACGGCGAGTGCCGAGGTCACATAGGTCACGACGGTGACGGCGATGAGGAGCGGAGCTGCGACGAACCGCAGCAGCATCCCGCCGAGCGCCGGGCCGGCGACCTGCGCCACGGACGCCGTCGCCTGGAGCTTGGCGTTGCCCTCGACGATCCGCGCCAGGCCCACGAGACCCGGGACGTAGCTCTGGTGCGCCACGTCGAAGAAGACGGTCGCGGCGCTGAGCACCAGCCCCGCGCCGTAGAGCAGGGGCATCGACGCGTGCCCGGTGAGGGCGGCCGCCACGACGACCGCCAGCACCGCGGCCCGCACCAGGTCCGCGACCACGAGCGTGCGCCGCTTGCGCATCCGGTCCACCCATGCCCCGGCCGGGAGCCCGATGAGCAGGAAGGCCGCGGACTCGGCAGCGGTGAGGGCGCCCATCTGGCCGGCGCTGGCATCCAGGTGCACCACGGCGTAGACGGGCAGCGCGAACGCGGTGAGCTGGGCCCCGAGCTGGCCGAGCCCGTCGCCCACCCACAGCCGCCGGAAGTCGGGGTGCCGGGCGAGCGAGGGGGGACGGGCGGGGGCTGGGTCCACCCGGGCAGCATGGCGAAGCGATTGGGCAATGTCAATCGGTCGTAGGATCGCGGCATGGCCACCTCGGCGCACGACGCACCGGTCCCCGCCGGCCGGGCTCCCGGCGGTGCACCACCTCCCGACCCCGAGCGGGAGCGCGCCGCCGCGCAGGCCGATGCCGAGGCGGACGCCCGCGCGCTCGCCTCGGTGCTGCGGATGCGCATCCTGCGGCTGTGCCTCGACGAGGCTCGGACCAACCGCGAGATCGCGCGTCGGCTGGGCAAGGACCCGGCCACCACCTACCACCACGTGCGCACGCTGGCCGCGCGGGGCTTCCTCACCGCCCAGCCCGAGCGGCGCGGCGCCCGGGGTGCGCGCGAGGTGCCGTACCTGGCGACCCGCAAGTCCTGGCGCACCCCGATGCCGCAGGGGCAGGACCGCGTGCTCATCGAGACCTTCCTCGAGGAGGTCGCCGAGGCGGACCCGGCGACGGTGGCGACAGCTCGGCTCGGCGTGCGGCTGAGCCCGGCGGCGTGGGCGGAGGCCCAGCGCAGGTTCGGAGCCCTGCTGCAGGAGCTCGCCGACCTGCCGGCCGATCCCGACGGCACCCCGTACTCGATCTTCGTCGCGCTCCACGAGGACGCGGGACGCCGGGCCGACTGAGCGGCGGTGAGCGGCGGTGCTGGCGCGACCGGCGAGGCGTGTCGGTCCGGCCCGCGACAATGGACCGTGTCCTGGATCCTCGTGCACGACGACGCAGCGCGGCCGGGCGTCGTCGTGCTCCAGGAGTGCTCGGACGACGGCGCCCCGCTCGGCCGCGCCGAGCTCCCGGTGCCCGACCTGCCCGCAGCCGTCGCCGCGCGCGAGGCGGACCGGCCGCGCTGGGTGTGGGACGACACGGCGCGCCGCTACCCGCAGCTGCTCGCGGCAGGCGTCCGGGTCGAGCGCGCCCACGACCTGCGCCTGTGCCACGCCATCCTGCGCCGCAGCGCCCGCACCGCCGGCTCGGAGCTCGCCGTCGCGCCAGACGGCCCGTGGGACGAGCCGACCACCCCCGTGCGCCCGGTGCGCCCCGCGGACGGGGTCGACAGCCTGTTCGACGACGCCTTCCTCACCGGCTCGAGCGACCCGGCCCGCGCGGCGACGCCCCCCGCCGGGAGCGACGGCGCACCACGGGCGGCCGCGGACCCCGGCCCCCTCGCCGAGCTGACCCGCCAGCTGGCCGCCGTCGCGGGGTCCGCCGAGCCGGGCCGCCTGCGCCTGCTGCTCGCGGCCGAGTCCACCGGCGCGCTCATCGCCGCCGAGATGCACCACGACGGCCTGCCGTGGGTGGCCGCCGAGCACGACGCCCTGCTGACCCGACTGCTCGGCCCTCGCCAGCCCGCCGGCCGGCGCCCCGCGCGGCTCGAGCAGCTCGTCGAGCAGGTCCGCACCGCGCTCGGTCAGCCGGGCCTCAACCCGGACTCGCAGCCGGACCTGCTGCGCGCGCTGCGCTCGGCGGGGCTCGACGTGACGTCCACGCGCGTGCACGAGCTGCGCGAGCTGGTCCATCCGGTGACCGCGCCCCTGCTCGAGTACAAGAAGCTCGCCCGGCTGCTCAGCGCCAACGGCTGGGCGTGGATGGAGGCCTGGGCAGCCGACGGTCGGTTCCGGCCCGACTACGTGCCCGGTGGTGTGGTCACCGGCCGGTGGGCGTCCAGCGGAGGCGGCGCCCTCCAGCTGCCCAAGGAGGTCCGCGCGGCGGTGCAGGCCGACCCCGGCTGGCGGTTCGTGGTCGCCGACGCGGCGCAGGTCGAGCCGCGCGTGCTCGCCGCGATGTCGGCCGACGGCGCGATGGCCGCGGCGGGCCGAGCGGCTGACCTCTACCAGGGGGTCGTCGACGCCGGGATCGTCGAGACCCGCCAGCACGCGAAGGTCGCCATGCTCGGCGCCATCTACGGCGCCACCACGGGGGCCAGCGCCGCACTCATGCCCCAGCTCACCCGGGCCTTCCCGCGCGCGGTCGCGCTCGTCGAGGACGCCGCGCGCGCCGGGGAGCGCGGTGAGGTGGTCTCCACCTGGCTCGGCCGGTCCTCGCCCGTTCCCGGAGCGACGTGGCAGGCGCTGGTGCTGGCCGCTGCGACGGAGGGCGCCGAGGCGGACGACGCCCGCGAGGCCCGGCGACGTCGGCGGGACTGGGGCCGCTTCACGCGCAACTTCGTGGTCCAGGGCACCGCAGCGGAGTGGGCGCTGTGCTGGATGGCGGCGCTGCGGCGGCGCCTGCTGCGGATGGACGGGCGCCCGCACCTGGTGTTCTTCCTGCACGACGAGGTCATCGTGCACGCGCCGGCGGACCGCACCGACGAGGTGGTCGACGCCGTGCGGGCGGCCGCGGCGGAGGCGGGCCGGCTGCTCTTCGGCAGGTTCCCGGTGGACTTCGCGCTCGACGTCTGCGTGGTCGAGCGGTACGACGAGGCGACGTAGGCGTGGTCGTGCCGCCGAGGTCACGCAGCGCTGCGCCCGCCGGTCGTCGGGTGGCAGGATGCGGAGCACGGTCCCGGGCAGAGGACCGGTCGACGCGTCGCCGGGTGCGGCCCACCGTCGGCGCGGCACTCAGGGGGAGCAGCACATGGACGGCGTCGCAGCGGCAGTGGTCACCGAGGTCCCGTGGTTCTGGGTCGCGACGGGGTTGTTCGGGGTGATGTTCTTCTGCATCGCCGTCCCGGCCTCCGCGGCCGGCAAGGTCGACAACCTCGGCATCGACTCCCTCAACGCCCTGCAACGTCGCTGGCCCGTCGCGGCGGTCGGCGTGTTCGGCCTGCCGCTGCTCTTCGCGGCGCTGGGCGGGGTCGCCTTCCTGCAGGCCGGCATCGTGGCGAACCAGCGCACGGTGGCGGCGATCGAGGACCACTACGGCGTCGCGCTGGGCGTCGACGCGCTCGACCTGCCCGAGGAGGAGACGTCGGTCCCCGTGGTCGTCCCCGGAGCCGACGGCGACGTGACGGGCGAGCTGACCCGGCTCGACGGCCGCTACCACCTCATGGTGCCCAACGACCGGTTCCAGCTCGTCGAGTACGGGCGCTGACGGCGGCGTCGGCCCGGCCCGCCGTGCGGCCTACGTCCCGCCGCGCAGCGCGGTGATGGGCTCGATCCCGGCAGCCTTGAGCGCGGGGTAGGTCCCCGCGGCGAGCCCGATCACCCCGCCGAGCAGGGCGGCGGCGAGCACCACCCACGTGTCGAGCAGGGGCGTCCACTCCTTGGCCAGGGACACGGCGACCACCACGAACACCCCGAGCGCCGCCCCGATGAGCCCGCCGAGCAGGCCGATCACGCCGGACTCGACGAGGAACTGGTTGCCGATGTCGGACCTCTTGGCGCCGAGCGCCCGGCGCAGGCCGATCTCGCCGACCCGCTCGCGCACCGACAGCAGCGTGACGTTGGCGATGCCCAGCCCGCCGACCAGCAGGGCCACCGCCCCCAGCGCCAGGAAGATCGCGTTGATGTCCGCCTGGACGCTCTGGCGCAGGGCCGACGGCGGCGGGGGGACCTCGACCGTGATCGCCTCCGGCGTGGTCGGGTCGAGCGCGAGCGCGGCCTGCGCGTCGAACACCGGGCCGGCGCCCACCGCGATGGTGCCGTGCGCCTGCTCCAGGGCCGTGAACGCGAAGTCGGCGCGCGCGGTGCCCACGGGCAGGATGACCGCGTCGAGCAGGTCCGTGCGGCGCTGCACGCCGGCGATGATGCCGATGACCGTGTAGGCGCGCTCGCCGATGAAGATCGACGGCTGGCGGTCCACGCGGTTGACGCCGAGACGGATCGCGGCCCGCGCCCCGAGCACCACCACCCGGTCGGCGCGCTCGTCGTGCCCCGCGTCGAAGAAGCGGCCGGTGACCACCTCGCCCCGCACGGCGTCGAGCAGCCCCGGTGTCGCGGCCAGCACCTGCGGCGGCGCGGAGGCGGCGACGGACGGGTCGTTGACGGGCACGGCGGTGATCGTCACGTCCCCGATCGACACCGCCCCCACGGCGCCGACGGACTCCACCCCGGCGATCCGGCTCAGCCGGTCCTCGACGTCCCACGGGATGCGGCCCGTGGTGCGTCGGCCGCCCTGCGTCTGGCTGGTGGCCGGCTCGACGAGCACCTGGGTGGCCGCGACGGCGTCGAACTGCCGCGCGATCTGGCCGGCCGCGGTCTGCGCCAGCCCGATGGTCACCACGAGCGACCCGATGCCCAGCACCGTGCCGATGATCGTCAGGATGAGGCGGCCCGGCTTGGCGGCGATGCCGTGCGCGGACTCCGCGACGAGGTCCCGCAGGCCGAACCGGTCCAGCGGGTTGCCCCGGGGGACGACGGCGCCCGGCCGCCCGGACGGGTGCGACCGGCCGGGCAGGTGCAGCCACGTCGGGCGGCGCAACCACCCGGGCCGCCGGACGCGGGCCATCAGCCCACCTCGGTCAGCACGCCGTCGGCGATCCGCACCCGGCGCTGCGCACGCGCCGAGACGGCGTCGTCGTGCGTGATGACCACCAGGGTCAGGCCGTCGCGGTGCAGCTCGTCGAACAGGTCGAGCACGCCCTCGGACGTCGCGGAGTCGAGGTTGCCGGTGGGCTCGTCCGCCAGCAGCACGTGCGGCGAGGCGATGACGGCGCGCGCGACGGCGACGCGCTGGCGCTCGCCGCCGGACAGCACGGTGGGCAGGAAGTCGAGCCGGTGGCTCAGCCCCACGCGGTCGAGGGCGGCAAGGGCGCGGTCGCGGCGCTCGCTGCGCGGCACGCCGCTGTAGAGGGTGGCGAGCAGGACGTTGTCGAGCACGCTGCGCTGGGCGAGCAGGTGGAAGGACTGGAACACGAAGCCGATCCGACCGCCGCGCAGCGCCGCGCGGTCCCGCTCGGGCAGGGTGCCCGTGGGCACGCCGTCCAGCAGGTAGTCCCCGGTGGTGGGGCGGTCGAGCAGGCCGAGCATGTGCAGCAGCGTGGACTTGCCCGAGCCGGACGGTCCGATCACCGACACGTACTCGCCGCGCTCGACGCGCAGGTCCGTGGCCCGCAGGGCGTGGACAGGGGGATCTCCGGGGAACGTGCGCGTGAGGTCCCGCAGCTCGATGACGGGACCCGTGAACGCGGGCTCCGCGGTCGCCTCGTGCTCGGGGTCCCACCGCTCGGCGGCCGAGCCCCCGAGGTCGTCGAGCAGCGTCATCCCTCACCCTCGTCGGTCGCCTCGTCGGTGGGCTCCTCGTCCTGCGTGGTGCCGGTCACGCCCACCACCACGCGGTCGCCCTCCTCGAGCGTCCCGTCCACGGCGCTGACCTCGACGAACCCCTCGGCCGCCAGCCCCGTCTCGACGGTGACGAGCGTGGAGGTGCCGTCGTCCGCGAGCACCTCGACCCGCGCCTCGCCGCCCGGTCCGGCCGTCAGCGCCGCCGTCGGGACGGCCAGCACCTCGCCCTCGGTCGAGCTGACGGGGATGGTCATCCGCACGTTGGCGCCCTGGAGCTCCGCGCGCTGCTCGGGGGTCAGCTCCCCGGGCACGACGACGACGCGCGTGCGCCCGGCCGTCGGCTCGGTCCCTGCCACGACCTCGCCGACGGACTGCACGGTGCCGGCGACGTCCTCGCCCCCGGGCAGCGTGATGGTCACGGCCGAGTCCACGGCGATGAGCTCGGCGTCGACGTCGGGCACCTGACCCGCGATCTGCAGCGTGGCGCCCGAGACGCTCATGACGCCCGTGCCGCCGGCGACCGACCCTCGGCTCACCTCGACCGAGTCGACCCGGCGCGGGGTCGCCGCGAGGTAGACCACCTCGCTGGCAGGGAGCGGGGTGAGGGTGCCGGTCCGTGCCTTCGCGAGCTCTGTCTGGGCGTCCGTGAGGCTGCGCTGCGCCGCCGACAGCGTGGCCTGGGCCTCGGCGGTGTCCGCCGGGGCGTTGAGCTCGTCCCGGACGGCGATCTTGGCGGCGAGGTCGCCCTCGGCCGCCACGACGGCCACGGGGTCGCACTCCGGGGCCGTGGGGTCCGTGCAGGCGGCTCGCGCGGCGTTGAGCGCCGCCTGCGCGGTGTTGACGTCGGCCTGGGCCTGGACGCGCTGCGACTGCGGCGTGCCGGACCGGGCTGCGGACAGCCCGCGCTGCGCCGCGGCGACCTGGTCCTGCGCCGAGCGCACCTGGGCGTTCGCGGCGTCGACCGCGCCCTGGGCGTCGTCCCCGCCCGTGGGGGCCGGGTAGCCGACCCGCGCGTACAGCGCGGCCACGCCCGACGACGTCGCAGCGTCGTAGGCCGCGGAGGAGGCGTCGCCGGGATCGATGCCCAGGGCGACGAGCGCCGCCTTGAGCTGGAGCACGTCCGGCCCCGAGACACCGGGGCGCAGCGTGCGGTAGACCGGCAGCTCGCCGGTGAGCAGGATCACGGGCCGGCCGGCGACCTCGAGGATCACCTGGCCGGTGTCGATCGTCGCACCCACCACGGGCACCTGGCCGGTGACGATCGCCGGCCCCCCGATGTCCCCGGTCTCGAGCACCACGCTCACCGGGTCCTCGTAGATCGCGTCGCCGCGCAGCACGACGTCGTTGGCCAGCGCGCGCCGCTCCACCGGGACCGTGATGGGTCCGGCGGCCGGCGCGGCGGCCTGGGCGGCGGCGTCGGCCGGCGACGTGATGAGCCGGCTCAGGCCGAGGCCCGCGCCCAGGCTGACGACGGCGACGAGCGCCATGATCCAGAGCGTGCGGGTCGAGCCCGTCATCGGCGGGGCTGCCTCTCGGGAGGTCGGACGGCGGCGGGTGATCAGGACTTCGAGGCCTGGTAGGCCTCGAGCCATGCGTCCAGCGCGTCCTTGTGCTCGTCGACGAAGTCCTGCTGGTACTCGAAGTTCACCTCCTGCTGGATCTCCGTGTACCTCACCTCGTCGCGGCAGGTGTAGTCGGCGACCGCGGTCTCGATCTCCTCGGTGGTCAGCGCGGAGAGCTGCTCCTGGATGGCCTCCTCGATCGCGAGGTAGTCGTCCTCGCCGGCCTCCGGGTCCATGTCCGTGTACGCCTCGTCGTAGACGGCGTTGACCTTCTCGTAGAACTGCTGCTCCGCGTCGGACACGGCGGCCAGGCCCGCGTAGCCGGCGTCGGCCATGCACGAGGCCCACTCGGCGTCGAGGCCGGCCACGCGCGGGTCCGCCATCGAGGCCTCCCACATCGCCGACATCTCCTCCTGCAGCGCGGTGAACTCCTCGTCGTCCATGCCGTTGCCGGACTCGTAGACGTCGTGCTGGGCCTTGCCCTGGCAGCCGGCCGTGGTCCAGTCGTACTCGATCTCCTCGCCCTCCTCGGTGGGCTCGGTGTACGTCTGCTCGCCGTACAGCGCCGCGTAGTACGCGGTCTGCTCGGTCTCGGACATCGACTCGACGTACTCCTGGTTGGGGTCGACCCACTCCTCGCCGGTCGCCTCCGGGTCGGGAGTCTGCTCGCCCCAGGGGTTGGTCGTCGCGCCGTAGCCGTACTGCTCCGCGAACTCCAGCGTGCCCCACTCGACGTCGAGGTCGTCGCTGCTCGAGACCATCCCGCCCTGGCTGCTGTAGTCGACCGGGGTGTACTCGAACCCCTGCTCGGCCATGCACTCGGCGACGATCTCCTCGACCTCCGCCATCTGGGCGTTGGCGGAGTCCTCGTCGTAGTCGCCGTACATCTGCTCGAAGTAGGTGTCGAGCGGGCCGAGCGGCGTCTCGTCGTCGGTGGGCTCCGCCGTCCCGCCGCCACAGGCGGTCAGGGTCAGGACCAGGGCCGTACCGGCGGCGGCTGCGAACGTCCGGGTGGGGTGCGACGACATGATGGTGCCTTCCTGAGTGCGTGTCTCGAAGCGACCGTAACCCCCCTGGGCCCCGGCGAAATCGTTCTCAAGGATGAGGATCGTCACCGCCTAGGATGACCTAGGTCATCCTAGGCACGCCGGGACCCGACCGCACGGACCTTGTGCCCGTTCGGCGAGGTCGGTCGCGGCCCGCCGGTACGGACCGTGTGCCCGAGCGATGAGGTCAGTCGCGGCCCGCCGGATCGGCAGCCTGCGCGACGAGGAACGCCGGCGCCGACCACCCGGCGTCCGCGAAGGCCTGGGCGACGGCGGCGGCGACCGGCTCGGCGTCCTCGAGCCGGACCAGCGCGATGGCCGAGCCGCCGAACCCTCCGCCCACCATCCGCCCGCCGAGCGCGCCGGCGCGCACGGCCGCATCGACCGCGAGGTCGAGCTCGGGGCAGCTCACCTCGTAGTCGTCACGCAGGGAGGCGTGGGCGGTGCTCAGCACCGCACCCAGCTGGTCCACGGCATCGGCGTCCAGCAGCGCGACGACCTGCTCCACGCGGGCGATCTCCGTGACGACGTGCCGCACCCGGCGGGCGACGGTGTCGGCGTCGGGAGCCGCGCCGAGGCGAGCCAGGGCGGCGTCGAGGTCCGTGACCTCGCGCAGCGTGGTGACGCCCAGGGTGTCCGCCGCCGCCTCGCACACGGCGCGGCGGGAGGCGTACTGCCCGTCGGCCAGCTGGTGCTCGGCGCGGGTGTCGATGACCAGCAGCGCGAGCCCGTGGGTGGCCAGGTCCAGCGGGATGTGCCGCGTGGAGCCGTCGCGCGTGTCGAGCAGCAGCGCGTGGCCGGCGCGGCAGCGCAGCGAGGCCGACTGGTCCATCCCGCCCGTCGCCGCGCCGGCGATCTCGTTCTCCGCGCGGATGCAGATCTCGGCGAGCCGGGCGCGCCCGGCGTCGCTCGCCGCCAGACCCAGCTCGTGCACGTCGTCGAGCGCGACGGCCACCGCACTCTCCAGCGCCGCGGAGGAGGACAGTCCCGCGCCGTACGGCACGCAGGAGTCCACGACGGCGTCGAACCCGTGCACCGGGTGCCCGGCCTCACGCAGGGACCAGGCCACCCCGGCGACGTAGGCCGCCCAGCCGGTCACGGTCCCGGGTCCGACCTCGGCCAGGTCCAGGGTGATGAGGCCCGCGGCGGACTCCTGCGCGGAGGCGAGCCGCACCACGTCGTCGTCCCGGCGGCGCAGGGCGACGTACGTGCGGTGCGGCAGTGCCATCGGCAGGCACAGCCCGCCGTTGTAGTCGGTGTGCTCACCGATGACGTTGACCCGACCAGGGGCGGACCAGACGCCGTCGGGCGCCGTGCCCCAGCGGGCCACGAACGCCGCGGCGACGCGTGCCGCCCCGACCGGCCGGTCCCAGGAGTCGAGCCACTCGACGGGAGCCGCGCTCATCGGATCTCCTGCAGGTGGGCCGCGATGCGCTCCGGGGTGGTGTCGCTGATCCAGGCGGCGAGGCCGGACTCGACGCCCGCGAGGTACTTGAGCTTGCCCGGGGCGCGCAGCACCGAGAAGAGCTGCAGGTGCAGCCGGCCGAGCTCGCGGCCCTCGCCGACGACGGCCTGGTGCCAGCCGGCGATGTACGGCAGGGGGATGGGCGTGCCGTCGTCGGGCTCGACGAAGAAGCGGTCCAGCCGGCCCAGCAGCTCGAGGTAGGCCGCGGCGAGATCGTCCCGCTCGGCGTCGGTCAGGCCCGGCAGGTCCAGGACGTCGCGCTTCGGGGCGAGGTGCACCTCGACGGGCCACTTGGCCGCGGCGGGGACATAGGCGACCCAGTGCTCGGTCTCCAGGACGATGCGCGTCCCCGCGCGGCGCTCGGCGGCGACGACGTCGGACAGCAGGTGGCGACCCGTGCGCTCGCGGTACTCGCGCGCCTGGGTGAGCATCGCGGCCGTGCGCGGGGTGGTGAACGGGAAGGCGTAGATCTGTCCGTGCGGGTGCGGCAGCGTGACGCCGATCTCCTTGCCGCGGTTCTCGAAGCAGAAGACCTGCTCGATGCCGGGCAGTGCGGACAGGACCGTCGTGCGGTCGGCCCACGCCTCGATGATCGTGCGGACCCGGTGGGCGGTGAGGCCGCCGAACGACCCGGTGTGGTCCGAGGAGAAGCAGACGACCTCGCAGCGGCCGGCGGCCGGGCGGGCCGGCCAGAGCGGCTCGCCGTCGACGTCCCAGCCCTCCGCGGAGCCGTCCGGCAGCACCATGAGCGCGGGGAAGCGGTTCTCGAACACGACGACGTCGTACGCCGTGTCCGGCACCTCGCCGTCGGAGTAGGCGGTGCCCGACTCGCTGGTGCGCGCGGGGCAGAGCGGGCACGCGTCGGCTGCGGGGAGGAACGTGCGGTTCATCCGGTGCGAGGCCATGGGGATCCACTCGCCCGTGAGCGGGTCGCGGCGCATCTCCGGACCGGTGGCGGGGCGCTCGACGCCGTCCGGGCCGGGGATGGGTGCGAAGCGGTGCGGCAGAGGGCGCGGGTCGTCGAGGCGGCGGGTGGCAGCGCCCGAGACGTACGGCTCGGTGTCGTCGAAGTAGATGAGGTCACGGCCGTCGGCGAGGGTGGTTGCCGTGCGGCGGACTGCTGGGCTGGTCACGATGCTCCTGCGGGTCGCGGTGGGTGGTGCGTGGGGTGCGGTGCGGTGCGGGTGGTGCGTGCGTGCGGGCTTGTGGCGTGGCGTGGCGTGGCGTGGCGGGTGGGCGGGCGGGGTCAGCCGTGGCCGGGCGTCGCGGCGTCGTCGTGCGCGGGGGCCGTGACCAGGACGAGCGTGCCGACCACCTTGCGCAGTGCGGTCGTGGCCTCGGCCGGCAGGGCGTCGTCGCTGATGAGGACGTCCACCTGGTCGAGGTGGACGATCCGGCTCAGGCCCGCGACGCCCCACTTGGTGTGGTCCGCGAGCACGACGAGCTGGCTCGCGGCGGCGACCAGTGCGCGGTCGGTCTCCGCCTCGAGCAGGTTGGGGGTGGTCAGGCCGGCCTCGAGGTCCAGCCCGTGCACGCCGAGCACCGCGACGTCGACGCGCAGCGAGGACAGCGCTTGGGTCGCGAGCGGCCCGACGAGCGCGTCGGACGGCGTCCGGGTGCCGCCCGTGAGCACGACCGTCAGGCCGTGGTCGGCGGGCCGGTGCAGCACCTCGGCCGCGGGGAGGGAGTTGGTGACCACCGTCAGGGGGCGCAGCGTCGGGTCCTCGGCGATGAGGCGGGCGAGCAGGTGGGTGGTGGTGCCCGCGGAGAGCGCGACGGCGCTGCCGGGGGACAGGTGGGCGAGCGCCTCGGTGGCGATGGCGAGCTTCTCGGCGCCCGACAGCTCGCTCTTGGCGCGGAAGCCGGGCTCGTGCGCGGCGCGGCGGGCGTCGACGGCGCCCCCGTGCACGCGGTGCACCAGGCCACGCCGGGCGAGCTCGCCGATGTCACGGCGAACGGTCATGTCCGAGACGTCGAGGCTGGTCACCAGGTCCGCGACGCGCACGGCGCCCCGGTCGTGGATCTGGGCGAGGATGAGGTCCTGCCGCTGCGATGCGAGCACGTCGAACAGTATTCACCAGAATCGAACACGACACAACACCCCGAGTGGCGTGGGTCCGCTGCCACGCGCCGCGCACCGTCCCCGCCGGGGCTCCTCCGCCCCGCCGGACCTCCGCTCGTCCGCCCCCGGTCCTCCGCTCGTCCGCCCCCCGGGTCCCCGCTCGTCCGCCCCCCGGGCCTCCGCTCGTCCGCCCCCCGGTCGTCGTAGCGGCATGTGTGACGGGTGGTGCACGTGATGCGCCCGCGCCGTCCCACCGGCACCGCACGCACCAGGCGCCGCTACGACGACCCCGGCCGGACGGGTCAAGCGGATCGACACGGAGCGCGCCTCGACGGTGAACGGGCGACGGTGAACGGGCGACGGTGAACGGGCGACGGTGAACGGGCGACGGTGACCGGGTCACGGTGACCGGGCGACGGTGACCGGGCCACGGGGGTCGACGCGGCCGGGCGACGACCTCGGGTGGGCCGGTCGGCGGTCCCGGGCGACGGCGCTGGCGTCAGCGCGGGACGGGGGAGAGGCCCAGGGAGCGACCGGCGAGGCCGCGCGACCGATGGCCGAGTGCTCGGGCGACCGAGCGCAGGGCGACGGCAGCGGGGCTGTCGGGCGCAGACAGCACGACGGGGGTGCCCTCGTCGCCGGCCTCGCGCAGCGCCATGTCCAGCGGCACCTGGGCCAGCAGGGGCACGGGGGCGCCGGTCGCGCGGCTCAGCGAGTCCGCCACGGTGGCGCCGCCGCCGGCCCCGAAGAGCTCGAGCCGCGAGCCGTCCGCCTGCTCCAGCCACGACATGTTCTCCACCACGCCGGCGATGTGCTGGCGGGTCTGCAGCGCGATCGACCCGGCACGCTCGGCCACCTCGGCCGCGGCGACCTGCGGCGTCGTGACGATCACGAGCTCGCTGCTCGGCAGCATCTGCGCCACGGAGATCGCGATGTCCCCGGTCCCGGGCGGCAGGTCGAGGAGCAGCACGTCGAGGTCGCCCCAGAACACGTCGGCGAGGAACTGCTGCAGCGCACGGTGCAGCATCGGCCCGCGCCACACCACGGGCTGGCCCGCCGGGACGAACATCCCGATGGAGATGACCTTCACCCCGTGCACCACGGGCGGCAGGATCATGTCGTCGACCTTGGTCGGCGCCAGCGTCACGCCGAGCATGCGAGGCAGGGAGAACCCGTAGACGTCGGCGTCGACCACCCCGACGGACAGTCCGTCGGCGGCCATCGCGGCGGCCAGGTTGGCGGTCACCGAGGACTTGCCGACCCCGCCCTTGCCCGACGCGATCGCGTAGACGCGGGTGAGGCTGCCCGGCTGGGCGAAGGGGATGACGGGCTCGCCGGCGCCGCCGCGCAGCATGGTGCGCAGGCCAAGGCGCTGCTCGTCGGACATGACACCCAGCTGCACGCTCACCGAGGCGACGCCCTCGAGCGCGGAGACGACGGCGGTGGTGTCGCGCGTCAGGGTCTCCTTGAGGGGGCAGCCCGCCGTCGTGAGGTCGATGCCCACGGTGACCGCCGCGCCGTCGGGCCCCGGCTCGACGGCGACGGAGCGGACCATGCCGAGATCGGTGATGGGGCGGCGGATCTCGGGGTCGATCACCCCGGCCAGCGCGGCGGTGACGGACTCGACGGTGAGGGTGGGCATGGGGACCATCGTAGGTCGAGCGCGGCGCGCGCCCGTCCGCCGCCCGGGGCGCCCCCGCTGCGTACGCTCGCCCCATGGAGCACAGCCGGTACCTGTCCGCGATCCGTGACGAGTCCGAGCGGTTCGGCGCGGCGCTGCGGGTCGCCACGGCGTCCGACCCCGTGCCGACGTGCCCGGGCTGGGCCGTCGCCGACCTGCACTGGCACCTCGCGGAGGTCCAGCACTTCTGGTCCCAGGTGGTGGGCGCCGGGCTCGTCGGCGGCGACGTCGCCGAGCCGGACCGCCCGCTCGACGCGCACCTGGCGGAGTTCGCGGCGCGCAGCGGGACGGCGCTGCTGGCCGCCCTGGCCGAGCACGAGCCCGACGACGCGTGCTGGTCCTGGTCGCCCGACGGGCACAGTGTCGGCTGGGTGGCGCGCCGGCAGGCGCACGAGGCGCTCATCCACCGGGTCGACGCCGAGGTCGCGGCGGGCCTTCCGGTCACCCCGCCCGCCGTCGACCTCGCCGCCGACGGCGTCGACGAGATGCTCACCGTCATGCTCGACGGCGTTCCCGGCGAGGGTGACCTGACCCTCGACGGCACCACGGTGCGGCTCGCGTGCACCGACACGGACGACGCGTGGGTGCTCGCGCTGGGCCGGTTCGCGGGGACACGGTCGTCGGGGGACCCCTACGAGATCGACGTCGCGGCGCTGCTCGCCGAGGACGACGGCGGGGACGACGACGCCGTGGTGAGCGGGTCGGCCTGGGACCTGGACCGGTGGCTGTGGGGTCGCGGGTCGCTCGGGGCGCTGACCGTCGAGGGCGATGCCGGGCTGCTGGCGCGCCTGCGCGCCATGGTGGTCGAGGCGACGCAGTAGGACCCGCCGCGCGATGCGCGCACGGGTCGCGACGCCTCACGCCGTGGTGCGCTCCGGGCCCCCGGCCGCGCCGTCGGGCCAGTCGGCTGCGTGCGTCTCCCGGGACGCCTCCCGCTCGGCCTCCCGCTCCGCGTCCCGGGCCGCCTCTCGCTCCGCGGTGATCTCCTCGAGCAGGTCCCGCAGCTCGGACCGCACGAAGTCGCGGGTCGCGACCTCGCCGAGCGCGATCCGCAGGGAGGCGATCTCGCGGGCGAGGAACTCCGTGTCGGCCAGCGACCGCTCGGCGCGCTGGCGGTCCTGCTCTGCCGCCACGCGGTCCCGGTCCGCCTGGCGGCTCTGCGCGAGCAGGATCAGCGGTGCCGAGTAGGAGGCCTGCAGCGACAGCATGAGGGTCAGCGCGGTGAACCCGAGGGCAGCGCTGTCGAAGCGCAGGCCCTGGGGCATCCACGAGTTCCAGGCGAGCCACGCCGCGACGAACGCCGTCATGTAGACGAGGAACCGGGGCGTACCCATGAAGCGGGCGATGCCCTCGGAGATCCTGCCGAAGGTGTCGGCGCCCACCTGCGGGCGCAGCACGGAGCGACGCGCCTCGCGCGGCTGGTCCAGGCGCTCAGCCACGGCCGGCCTCGCGCTGCGCCGTCATCGCCCGGTCGGTGTCCTCGTCGTCGCCCTCGCGCCAGTCCTCGGGCAGCAGGTGGTCGAGGACGTCGTCGACGGAGACCGCACCGAGCAGGCGCCGCTCCTCGTCGAGCACGGGCAGGGCGAGCAGGTTGTAGGTGGCCAGGAGCCGCGTGATCTGGCTCAGCGGGGCGTCGGCGGTGAGGGACTCGATCTCGTTGTCGAGGACCCCGCCGAGCGCGTCGTGCGGTGCCTCGCGCAGCAGCCGCTGGATGTGCACCACGCCGAGGAACCGGCCGGACGGCGTCTCCAGCGGTGGGCGCACCACGAAGACCATCGAGGCCAGCGCGGGCGTGAGGTCCTGACGGCGCACGTGGGCCAGTGCGGCCGCGATGGTCGCCTCGGGGCCGAGCACCACCGGCTCGGTGGTCATGAGACCGCCCGCCGTGTCGTCCTGGTAGGCGAGCAGGCGGCGCACGTCGCGCGCCTCCTCCGGCTCCATCCGCTCGAGCAGCTCCGCGGCCTTCTCGTCCGACAGCTCGCCGATGAGGTCCGCCGCGTCGTCCGGCTGCATGACGTCGAGCACGTCGGCCGCGCGGTCGACGTCGAGCCCGGACAGGATCGCGACCTGGTCGTCCTCCGGCAGCTCCTCGAGCACGTCGGCGAGGCGCTCGTTGTTGAGCGCGCGGGCCACCTCGAGCTGCCGCACGGAGCCCAGGTCGTGCAGCACGTCGGCGAGGTCGGCCGGCTTGAGGTCCTCGTAGGAGGCGAGCAGCAGCTCCGCGCCCTGGGCCGCTCCACCGGCCAGCGTGCGCACCTCGCCGACGTCGACCGTGAGCGTCTCCCCACGGCGGCGCATCAGCCCGGACTTGCCCGGCACCTGGCGGCGCACGAAGAGCTTGGTCACCAGCCAGTCGCGCGTGCGCTGCTGCTCGATCGCCAGGTCGACCACCGTCGCCTCGCCCGAGCCGTCGCTCAGCTCGACGCGTCGGTCCAGCAGCTCGCCGAGGGCGAGGGTCTCCGAGGCGCGCTGCTCGAAGCGGCGCATGTTGACCAGGCCCGTGGAGATCACCTGCCCGGCGTCGATGCTCGTCACGCGGGTCAGCGGCAGGAAGACGCGCCGCCGGCCCGGCACCTCGACCACGAGGCCGACCGCGCGGGGCGCGCCCTTGGCGCGCAGGAGGACGACGACGTCGCGCACCCGCCCGACCTGGTCTCCGAGGGGGTCGAAGACGGCGGTCCCGGCGAGGCGCGCGGCGAAGATCCGGGTGCCGACGCTGCTCACCGCGCCAGCGTAGCCGCGCGGTGCCGGGGGGCCTGCGCGGCGGGCCGCAGGGCGCCTCCCTCAGGCGGTTCCCTGGCAACTCCCAGGTGTCTGGGAGAGGATCACGGGATGACGATGAACAGGTCAGCCCGCATCCCCGCCGTGCCGACGCCGCCGCAGGGCGAGCAGATCGCCGCGTACCCCACGTACCTCGAGGCGCAGAAGGCCGTCGACCACCTGTCCGACAAGGAGTTCCCGGTCCAGAACGTCACCATCGTCGGGACCGACCTCAAGATGGTCGAGCGCGTGACCGGCCGGCTGACGTACTCCCGGGTCGCGGTCGCCGGACTGGCCTCCGGGGCGTGGTTCGGCCTGTTCGTCGGGCTGCTCCTCTCGCTCTTCGCTCCGGCCGAGAGCGCCGGGGTCGCGATCCTGCCCGCCGTCGCGATCGGTGCGGCGTTCGGCATCCTCTTCTCGGTGATCTCCTACGCGTTCGCCGGGGGCAGGCGCGACTTCACCTCCTCGAGCCAGATCGTCGCGTCCACGTACGCGTTGCTGTGCGCGGGCGAGGTGGCGCAGCGCGCCCGCACGGTGCTCACGGCCGACGGCGGGCCGGGGCTGGGCCGTGCTGTGCCGCGCGTGCCCGTGGACGGCCTCGTGCCCCCGGGGCTGCCGACGCCCGCCGCGCCGCCCGCGCCGGCCACCTCGCCCGCGCCGGTGAGCCCGCAGCTGAGCCCGCCCGCGCACCCGGCGACGGGCTCGACCCCGGTCGTCCCGCCGACGCAGCCACCGGCCGGCCCGGAGTCGTGAGCGGGATCCGCCCGCGGAGCGGCCGGATGTGATATCACTGTGATTGCGGACGTACCAGGGTGGTGCGCCGCTGAGAGGCAGTGATCAGCATGGGCGTCGTCGAGCGTGACCCCCAGCCGGTCGTCCGGCCCGTCGGGCCAGGAGGCGTCGAGGTCGACATCCGCGAGCGGTCCGCGTGGCACACCGACGGGTTCCTCGGGCTGGCCATCGCCCTGGCCCTCGGCGGGGTCGGGGTGTGGGCCGTCATCCGCTCGGACGAGTCCGGCTCCGGCTCGCTGGGCGTCCTCGGCGGGATCGCCCTCGTGCTGGCCGGCGTCGCGGCGTCGTCCCTGACGATCGTCCAGCCCGGGCGCACCCAGGTGGTCCAGTTCTTCGGCCGGTACATCGGCACCGTGCGGCGCGCCGGCCTGGTCTGGCTCGTCCCGCTGAGCACGCACAGGTCCGTCTCCGTGCGCGTCCGGAACTTCGAGACCGCGCGGATGAAGGTCAACGACGCGACCGGCAACCCCGTCGAGATCGCCGCGATCGTCGTGTGGCAGGTCTCCGACACGGCCAAGGCGACCTTCGCGGTCGAGGCGTACAGCACCTTCGTCGCCGTCCAGGCCGAGTCCGCCGTGCGGCACGTCGCCGGCACCTACCCCTACGACGGCCCGGACGGCCAGCCGTCGCTGCGTGGCTCGACGGACAGCGTCTCGCTCGAGCTCGCCCAGGAGGTCGCCGCCCGCGTGGCGCTGGCCGGCCTGGAGATCGTCGAGGTGCGGATCAGCCACCTCGCCTACGCGCCGGAGATCGCCCAGGCCATGCTCCAGCGCCAGCAGGCCGCCGCCGTCATCGCTGCCCGCTCGATCATCGTCGAGGGCGCGGTGGGCATGGTGCAGATGGCGCTCGCCGAGCTGCGCGCCCAGGGTGTGGTCGAGCTCGACGAGGAGCGCAAGGCCGCGATGGTCTCCAACCTGCTCGTGGTGCTGTGCGGGGACTCGAGGGTCTCGCCGGTGGTCAACACCGGGACCCTGTACCAGTGAGGTCGGTGCGCGGATGAGCACGCCCGGCACGCCAGACGGCGCCGCGCCGGACGGCGGGGCCGGCGTGGCGGGCGACGGCCCGCCGCGTCCGGCCCGCGCCGGCGCGCGCGAGCGCAAGGCGATGCTGCTGCGGCTCGACCCCGCGGTGCACGACGCGCTCGCGCGCTGGGCGGCCGAGGACCTGCGCTCGACCAACGCGCACGTCGAGTGGCTGCTGCGTCGCGCCGTCGAGCAGGCGGGCCGGCTGCCGCGCGAGCAGGCCTGACGGCGGCCGGCCGGCCGGGGCGCCGGGCCAGCCGAGCGCGTGCCTCAGCCGAGCAGCCCTCGCATCCACGCCTCGACGTCGTCCGGGCGCCGAGGCAGCGCGGCCGACAGGTTCTCGTTGCCGTCTGCCGTGACCAGCACGTCGTCCTCGATCCGCACGCCGATCCCGCGGTACTCGGCCGGGACGGCGACGTCGTCGGACTTGAAGTACAGACCCGGCTCGATGGTGAAGACCATGCCGGGCTCGAGGACCCCGTCGAGGTACATCTCGCGTCGCGCCTGCGCGCAGTCGTGCACGTCGAGCCCGAGGTGGTGGCTCGTGCCGTGGACCATCCAGCGGCGGTGGAACTGGCCATCGGGCAGCAGCGACTCGGCGGCCGTGCCGGGCAGCAGGCCCCAGCCGGCCAGCCGGTCGGCGATGACCTCCATCGCGGCGGCGTGCACGTCACGGAACCGCGCACCCGGCCGGGCGGCGGCGAACGCGGCGTCTGCGGCGTCGAGCACCGCCTGGTAGACCCGGCGCTGGGTGTCGGTGAACGTCCCGTCGACGGGCAGGGTGCGCGTCACGTCGGCGGTGTAGAGGGACTCGACCTCCACGCCGGCGTCGACGAGCACGAGGTCGCCGGGGCGCACCTGGCCGTCGTTGCGGATCCAGTGCAGCGTGGTCGCGTGGTCGCCGGCTGCGGCGATGGTCTCGTAGCCGACGGCGTTGCCCTCCTCGCGGGCCGTGCCGTCGAAGACCGCCTCGATGACGCGCTCGCCACGGCGGTGCACGGCGGCACGGGGGAGGTGGCGCACCACACGCTCGAACCCGACGACGGTCGCGGCGACCGCCGCGCGCATCTGGGCGACCTCGTAGGCGTCCTTGACCAGGCGCAGCTCGGAGACGGCCTCGGCAAGGCCGGCGTCGGCCTCGGCGTCCTCGTCGAGGGTGCGGCCGCTGTCGGCGCGCGCACCGTCCACCAGCAGGCTCACCGTCGGGTCGGCGTCGGGGACGACGCGCAGCCGGACCCCGCCCGGTCCGACGTCCTTGACCAGGGCGTCGGGCAGGTCGTCGATCGATGCGGTGCGCAGGCCGGTGACGGCCGCGATCTCGGCGAGCCCCGGACGCGCGCCGACCCAGAACTCGCCGTAGCGCGAGTCGGCGAAGAACTCCTCGGTGTCGCGGCCGGCCGGAGGGCGCAGGTAGAGCACGGCCTCGTGGCCGTCGAGCACGGGGTGGAGCACCAGGACGGCGTCGGGCTCCTGGTCGGTGCCCAGCCCGGTGAGGTGGGCGAACGCCGAGTGCGGGCGGAACCGGTAGTCGGTGTCGTTGGAGCGCGTCACCAGAGGGCCGGCCGGCACCACGAGCCGCTCGCCGGGGAACTGGGCCCCGAGGCGGGCGCGGCGCGGTGCGGTGTGGGCCGCGACGGGGGCCGGCGCGACGGCCGCCTCGGCGCGCGGTGCCCACCGGTCGGCGATGAACGCGCGGAAGGCGGGGGAGGAGGGTCGCTGCGACCGGTTGCTGCCACGGTCCGCGAGGGTCTGCTCTGCGGGGGTCTGCTCTGCCATGCGCCCATGGTCGCACCGACAGGTCGGCCCCGGGTCGCCCGCCCCCTACCCTGGGACCCGTGCGCATCGACCTCCACACCCACTCCGTGGCCTCCGACGGCACGCAGACCCCCGCGCAGGTGGTGGCCTCCGCGGCGTGGGTGGGTCTCGACGTCGTCGCGCTGACGGACCACGACACCAGCGCCGGCTGGGACGAGGCCGTCGCGGCGGGCCGGGAGCACGGGGTCGCCGTGGTGCGGGGCGTCGAGATGTCCTGCCGCGCCGGTGGGCGCAGCGTCCACCTGCTGTCCTACCTGCCGGACCCGGACGACGCGGCGCTGCGCGCCGAGGCGGACACGATCCGCGACGCGCGCCGATCGCGGGCGCGGTCGATCGTGGAGCTCGTGGCGCAGGACTACGAGCTCACCTGGGACGACGTCCTCGAGCAGACGGTCCCCGGCACGACCGTTGGCCGCCCGCACATCGCCGACGCGCTGGTGGCGCGGGGCCACGTGCCGGACCGGACCGCCGCGTTCTCCACGATCCTGGCCACCGGCTCGCCCTACTACGTGCCGCACTACGCGACGCCGGTGCTGCGCGCCATCCGCCTCGTGCGGGCCGCCGGCGGGGTGCCCGTTGTCGCGCACCCCGGTGCCGAGGGCCGCGACCGCCCCGTGAGCGACAAGGAGATCGAGGCGATGGTCGAGGCCGGGCTCGCGGGGCTCGAGGTGCACCACCGGGACAACTCCCCGGAGCAGGTCGAGCGGCTGACCGCCGCCGCTGCGCGCTGGGGCCTCCTCGTCACCGGGTCGAGCGACTACCACGGCGCCGGCAAGGAGAACCTCCTCGGCGAGCACACCACCCGGCCCGAGGTGCTGGCCGAGATCGAGGCGCAGGGGCGCACGGCGGTGGTGCGACCGTGAGCCTCGTCGACGGCCGGATGTTCGCTGAGGTCTTCATCACGCTGTTCGTGATCATGGACCCGCCCGGGACGGTGCCGATCTTCCTCGGCCTGACCGGGGCGATGACCTCGCGTCAGCGCAACCGCGCGGCCCGGCAGGCGATCCTCGTGGCGTTCGGTGTCATCGTCTCGTTCGCGCTCTTCGGGCAGCAGCTGCTGTCGTACATGCACATCTCGCTGCCGGCTCTCCAGGCCTCCGGCGGGCTGCTGCTGCTGCTCGTCGCCATGGAGCTGCTGACCGGCAAGTCCGAGGAGCCCCAGCCGTCCGGCAACAAGGGCGTCAACGTCGCGATGGTGCCGCTCGGCACGCCGCTGCTCGCCGGGCCGGGCGCGATCGTGGCGACCATGGTCTTCGTGCAGCGCGCGACCGAGCCGGCGCAGTGGGTGTCGATCGCGCTGGGCATCGTCGCCGTCCACGTGTCCCTGTACCTGTCCATGCGGTTCGCCAACGTGGTGCACCGCGTGCTCAAGGACTCCGGCACCACGCTCGTCAGCCGGATCGCCGGCCTGCTCCTCGCCGCGATCGCGGTCCAGCTCGTCGCCGACGCGGTCAAGGCCTTCATCGCTGCAGCCTGACGCGGCCGCGTCAGGCTGCAGCTGCAGCGGGACCCGACCGGGTCAGTCCTGGGTCGGGGTGTCCGAGGGCTTGCCGCCGCGGGTGCGACGGCGGCCGCGCGACCGGCGCTTGGCGCCGTCCCCGGCCGGGGCGTCACCCTCGGTCGTGCGCGCCGGACGCTCGGCTGCCGGGCCGGTGGGAGCCTCGGCCGCGCGCTCGCCCGTGCGGGGGCGCTCCCCACCGCCGGAGCGACCGGCGCCGGAGCGCTCCCCACCGCCGGAGCGCTCGCCGCCGCCGGAACGTCCGCGACCGCCGCCGTCACGCCCGCCGGAGCGCCCGTGGCCGTCGTCGGACGAGCCGTGGCCGGCCTTGCCGTGCCGCTTGCCGGTCTCACCCAGGTCCTCGAGCACCTCGGCGCCGAGGCCGGCGCGGACCTGCGCCGCCTTGGGCAGCCGCCCCTTGGTGCCCGCGGGGATGTCGAGGTCGTCGTACAGGTGCGGCGAGCTGGAGTACGTCTCCACCGGCTCGGGGATGCCGAGGTCCAGCGCCTTGTCGATGAGGCCCCAGCGCGGCATGTCGTCCCAGTCGACGAAGGTCACGGCCGTGCCGGTCTTGCCCGCGCGACCCGTGCGACCGGTGCGGTGCAGGTAGGTCTTCTCGTCCTCGGGGCACTGGTAGTTGATGACGTGGGTGACGTCGTCGACGTCGATGCCGCGCGCGGCGACGTCGGTCGCCACCAGCACGTCGATCTTGCCGGAGCGGAACGCGCGCAGCGCCTGCTCGCGGGCGCCCTGGCCCAGGTCGCCGTGGATCGCGCCGGAGGCGAAGCCGCGGTCGGCGAGCTCGTCGGACACCTTGGCGCACGTGCGCTTGGTCCGCGCGAAGACGATCGTCAGCCCGCGGCCCTTCGACTGCAGGATCCGCGCGAGCACCTCGACCTTGTCCATCGCGTGCGCGCGGTAGACGACCTGCTTGATCGCCTTGAGCGTGGCGCCGTCGTCGTTCGGGTCGTTGGCCCGGATGTGCGTGGGCTGGGTCATGTAGCGGCGGGCCATCGCCACGACGGCACCCGGCATCGTCGCGGAGAAGAGCATGGTGTGCCGCGACGCCGGCGTGCGGGCGAGCAGCTTCTCGACGTCGGGCAGGAAGCCCAGGTCGAGCATCTCGTCGGCCTCGTCCAGCACGACGGTGCGCGCGCGGGCCAGGTCGAGGTGCCCCTGGTTCATGAGGTCGATCATCCGGCCGGGCGTGCCGACGACGACCTCGACCCCGCGGGCCAGGGCCTCCGTCTGCGGCTCGTACGCGCGGCCGCCGTACAGCAGCACCACGCGCACCGCGCGCCGGCGCGACGCCGTCTCGAGGTCGCCGGCCACCTGCACCGCGAGCTCACGGGTCGGCACGATGACGAGGGCCTGCGGCTTGCCGGGGGCGGGCAGCTCGTCGAAGCCCTCCTCGCCGGGGGCGACGACGTGCTCGAGCAGCGGCAGCCCGAAGCCCAGGGTCTTGCCGGTGCCCGTCTTGGCCTGGCCGATGATGTCGTGCCGCGACAGGGCGACCGGAAGGGTCATGGCCTGGATGGGGAACGGGTGCGTGATGCCGTGGTCTGCCAGCGCGGCGACGATCTCCTCGCGGATGCCGTAGTCGCCGAACGACTGGTGCTCCAGGCTCTGCACGCTGGACTGCGCGCTGTCGCCGACGGTCGCGTCGTCGCTGATGACGGGGAAGGGTGAGCCGGCGTCGGCGCCGTGCTGCTCGGTGGTGGTGGTCATGGTCCTACCTCGGGTCGGTGCCACGGGGCCACACGCGTCAGTGCGACGGGGTCGCACCGGCGGGCCGCGCCGCGGGCAGGGCCGGCAGCCGATCGCGCAGGGCGCCGCCCGCGATCCGGGTGCTGAGCACCCCCGCGGGCGAGGAAGTCGAAACGACCGGTCAACCGATGTACCCACCCAGCCTATAGCCTGGCGGGATGACCTCGACGACGCCGTCCGGCCCCGCACCGGCCCAGCCCCCCGTGACGGCGCCAGCCGGGGTGGACGACGGGGCGCTCCCGGTGCTCGGGATGCTCGCCTACAGCGAGCTCGCTGCCTTCACGCGGCTCGCCGCGGACTCCGCCCTTGCCCCCACGCTCGCCGAGCGGCTCGCGCTGGCCCGCCTCGCCCGGCACGCGCTCGACAGCCTCGACGACGTCGCCGCGCGGGTCGCCGAGCTGGGCGGGGACCTGCAGCCGGTGATGGCGCCGTTCTCCGGGGTGCTGCTCGAGTTCGACCGCCGGACGCAGCCCAGCACGTGGTGGGAGCGGCTGCTCAAGGCCTACGTCGGCTACGGCGTGGCGGACGACTTCACCGGGATGGTCTCCGCCGCCGTCGACCCGACGACGCGGGTGGTGGTCGCCGACGCGCTGTCCGACGACGGCCTGGCCCAGCTCGTGGTGGACACGCTCGCCGCTGCGGCGCTGCAGGACGCGACCCTGGCCTCCCGGCTCGCCCTGTGGGGCAGGCGGCTGGTGGGCGAGGCGCTGGGCGTGGTGCAGAGCGTGCTCACCGTGCACCCGGAGATCCAGGTGCTCGTGGAACGTGCGATGCCCGAGGGCGAGGGGCAGGCGCGCATGTTCGCGATGCTCACCGCGGAGCACAGCCGCCGGATGCAGCGTCTCGGCCTGACCCCCTGACGCACCGGGTCCGCAGCCCGGGCCCCGCCGGTCAGCTGGTGTGGAACCCGACCTTGCGGGCCTCGTCGCCACCGATCTCGACATAGCCCAGCGACCCGGCAGGCACGACGACGCGTCGACCCCGGGTGTCGGTCAGCTCCAGCGGGGCGCCGACCTCGAGGGCCTTGAGCACCTGCTTGACCACCGCGTCCGAGGTCAGCTCGGTCTCCAGGACCAGCTCCCGCGCCACGTTCTGCACACCGATCGTGATCTCCACGCCGTTCTCCTCCACCGTCCGGGGCCGTCGACCCATCCTAGGCGGGCCCGGCGAGCGCGCCCGGCCAGGTCAGGACGGGCCGCCCTCCGCGGGGCGCAGGCCGCTCACGCCGCCCCAGGCGAGGCGGCTGACGAGCTCCACCGCCTCGTCGACGGCGACGTCGCGCGAGCGGTAGCGGTGCGTGGCGGCCACCTGCGCCATGCCCACGAGCGCCGCGGCCAGCAGGTCGGCGTGCGCGGACGGCAGGCCGGTGGCGTCGCGCAGGCCGCGACTGATGGCGCGGGCAGCCTGGTCCGACGCGCTCTCGACCCGCGCACGCACGGCGTCGTCGTGCGTGACGTCGGACTCGAAGAGCAGCGAGGACGAGTCCCCGGCATCCTCGACGAACGCCACGTACGCGCCGACGAGCGCGCGGACCACCCGCGGCGTCGTCGAGCCGTCGGCCGGCTGGTCGTCGTCCGTCTCGGCGCGGGCCAGCGCGGCGTCGACGGCCGCAACGAGCGCCTCGCCGCGGTGGTCGACGACGGCGAGGTAGAGGTCCAGCTTGGACGGGAAGTGACGGTAGAGGACGGGCTTGCTCACCTCGGCGCGGACGGCGATGTCGTCCATCGACACGTGGTGGAAGCCCTCGCGGGCGAAGAGCTCCTGCGCGACCGTGAGCACCTGGGCGCGACGGTCGTCACGCGACATCCGAGGTGCACGAGGTCGGTTCACCCCCCTGATGCTAGCCAGGTGCCACCTCGCGCGCGGGGGCTCCGCGCGGTGCCGGCGGCGTGACGCGCCCGGCTCGCGGTGCGACCATGGTGCGATGACCAGCAGCCGGACGAGCGTCCGGACGTCACCCGAGCCACGGCACGGGCGCCGTCCGTCGCTCGCGGCCGGGCTGCGGACGCCGCGCTTCGGTGCGCTCGTGCTGCTGGCTGCCGGAAGCGTCGCGCTGCTCGGCGGGGCAGGGGCCGGGGTCGCCCTCGCCGGCGCGGTGGAGCCGCTGCTCGGCCGCCCCGCACCCGCGGCGGCCGTCGAGGTGGGTGCCGCCGACGCGGTCGCGCCGGAGCCCTCGGCGACCCCCACGCAGACCCCCACTCCGACGCCCACGCCGACGCCCACGCCCGTCGCGGTGGTCGACCCGGACGCCGTCGACGCCGCCGGCCTGACCGCCGCGGACCGCGCCGCGGGGCTGACCTCGTTGGCCGAGCCGACGTCCGCGAGCGGGGAGCTCGTGATCGTGCCCGGCGGCGAGCCCGCGCCGAACCCGGCGGCGGACGTGCGGACCGTGCGCGTGGAGGTCGAGGCCGGCCTGGACATCGACCCGGTCGCGTTCGCGGCGACGGTCATGGCGACGCTCAACGACCCGCGCGGCTGGGGCGCGGACGGCTCGGTGAGCTTCGCCCGGACGGACGGCGAGGCCCAGGTCCGGGTGGTGCTGGCCTCGCCGGACACGGTCGACGACATGTGTGCGCCGCTCAACACCCGGGGCATCTACTCGTGCGGGCGGTACGGGCACGCAGCGCTCAACCACACGCGCTGGGTGTCCGGGGCAGACGAGTTCACCGACATGACCCAGTACCGCCAGTACCTCGTCAACCACGAGGTCGGGCACCTGCTGGGAAGGCAGCACGTGCAGTGCCCGGCTGCGGGGCAGGTCGCGCCGATCATGCAGCAGCAGACCATCTCCGTCGCGCCGTGCCTGCCCAACGGGTGGCCGTTCCCCGACGCGGGCTGAGGTCGGGCGGCCACCGCCGGGTGTCGGTGGGGTGTGGTGGGATCGTCGGGTGCTCACCCTCGCCGGACCGCCCCCGTGGCGGCCGTGGCCTGCGCTCGACGAGGCCCAGCACGCCGCCGTCGCGCACCGGGGTGCGGCGCTGCTGGTGCGCGGGGCGCCGGGGACCGGCAAGTCGCTCACGGCGCTGGCGTCGGTGGTCGACCGGCTGGCCGAGCACGCCGGGACCGACGGCGAGGTGCTGCTGCTCGCGCCCAGCCGGCGCGCGGCGGCGCGGCTGCGCGACGAGCTGTCCGGCCGCCTCGCCCGGACCGCCGGCCAGCCCGTCGTGCGCACCTCGGCCTCGCTGGCATTCTCCGTGCTGCGGGCCCGCGCCGCACTGCTCGGTGAGCCGACCCCCACGCTCATCAGCGGCCCGGAGCAGGACCTCGTCCTGGCGGACCTGCTCGCCGGGCACCTGGCGGGGGAGGGTGCGGCGGTCGAGTGGCCCGCGGGCGTCCCCCGGGCGGCACTCGGCCTGCGGGCCTTCCGCGACGAGCTGCGCGACCTGCTGATGCGCGCCGCGGAGCGAGGGCTGCGCCCCGCGGACCTCGCGGCGCTCGGACGGCGGCATGCGCGCCCCGAGTGGGAGGCCGCTGCCGAGGTCTACGCCGAGTACCTCGACGTCACGCGGCTGCGCTCCGGCACGCCAGACGCGGGGGCGCGGTACGACCCTGCCGTCGTGCTCGACGAGGCGACCGAGGCGCTGCTCGCGTGGGAGGCCGAGGTGCCCGGAGCGCCGCGGCCGCGCTGGCGCGCGGTGGTGGTGGACGACTACCAGGAGGCGACGGCAGCGACGGCCCGGCTGCTGCACGCGCTCGCGGACGACGGCGCAGGTCTCGTGCTGCTCGCCGACCCGGATGCCGCGGTGCAGACGTTCCGGGGCGCGAGCCCCGCGCTCGTCGACCGGGCGACGCTGCCGGCCGGGTCGGAGCTCGGGGCCTTCGGTGCCGACGAGCGCGTGCTGGGCACGGTGTGGCGGCACGGTCCGGCGCTGCGCGCCGTGGTGCGCGCGGTCACCGAGGAGATCCGGGGCCCGGGGCGGGCGCACCGCGCGGCGCAGACCGCGAGCGGCGCGGACCTCGACGGCGGCGTGGAGGTGCGGCTGCTGCGGTCGCCGGCCCAGGAGGCCGCCTACGTCGCCTACCGGCTGCGGGCCGCCCACCTGCACGACGGCCTCGCCTGGAGCGCCATGGCCGTCGTCGTGCGCTCGGGTGCGCAGGTCACGGAGCTGCGGCGCGCGCTCGTCGGTGCCCAGGTGCCGGTGTCGGTGCTGGGCAGCGAGGTGCCGCTGCGCGGCGAGCCCGCCGTGCGGCCCCTGCTCGGTGCGCTCGCCGCCGTCCTGGCGCCCGAGGCGGTCAGCGCCGATGACGCCGCCGTGCTGCTCACCTCGCCGCTGGGCGGCCTCGACGCCGTGGGCGTGCGACGCCTGCGCAGGGCCCTGCGCGACGAGGAGCTCGCCGGCGGCGGTGGTCGGTCGAGCGACCCGCTGCTGCTCGAGGTGCTGGCGGACCCGGCGCGCGGCGCGACCCTGCCCCCCGGGCCGCGGCGCGTCGTGCACCTGGCACAGGTGCTCGCCGCCGGCCGCGCGGCGCACGGTCTGCCGGGCGCCACGGTGCTCGACGTGCTGTGGGCGCTGTGGTCGGCCGGCGGGCTGTCCGTCCCGTGGCAGCGGGCCGCGCTGCTCGGCGGCGCCGCCGGTGCCCGCGCCGACCGGGACCTCGACGCCGTGCTGGCGCTGTTCACGGCCGCCGAGCAGTTCGTCGACCGGATGCCCCAGGCGCCGGCGGCCGCGTTCCTCGAGCACCTGCAGTCCCAGGACCTGCCAGCCGACACCCTCGCCGCGCACGGCGACGCCGCCGAGTCCGTCGCCCTGCTCACCGCGGCCGGCGCGGCGGGCCGGCAGTGGGACCTCGTCGTCGTCGCGGGCGTCCAGGAGGGCACGTGGCCGGACCTGCGCCTGCGCGACTCGGTGCTCGGGGCCCAGCACCTCGTCGAGGTGCTCGCGGGCCGCGCGACGGGCGGCACCGGCGGTCCACCCGGTGCGGGCGGGCCGGCGCGTGGCGGGGCGGGCGGTCGCGGGGGTGGCGCTCCGGCGGTCCTGGCAGCCGAGGCGCGCACGGCGGTGCTCGACGACGAGCTCCGCACGTTCGCCGTCGCCATCTCGCGAGCGAGAGCCCGGCTCGTCGTGACCGCCGTGCGGGACGTCGACCGGCTGCCCTCCGCGCTCGTCGACCTCGTCGAGCCCGGCCCGGCCGACGGTCCCGACCCGCGGCTGACCACCGTCCCGGCGGCGCTGGACCTGCGCGCCGTCGTCGCCCAGTGCCGCGCAGAGCTCGAGGCCGACCCGCGGCCCGACCACCCCGCCGCGGCGCTCCTGGCCCGCCTCGCGGCGCACGACGTGGCGGGTGCCGACCCGGACGAGTGGTACGGCGCCCGCGACCTGTCGACCGACGCTCCCCTGTGGCCCCCGGACGGTCCGGTCCCGCTGTCGCCGTCGCGGCTGGAGTCCGCGTCGACGTGCGCGCTGCGCTGGGCCCTCGAGACGGCGGGCGGCACGGCGGCGGACTCGGGCGAGCAGTCGCTCGGCACGCTGGTGCACGCCATCGCCGCGGAGCTGCCGAGCGGCACCGCCGCCGAGCTCGGGGCGCTGCTCGACGCGCGCTGGGGCGAGCTCGGGGCCGGGGACGGGTGGCTCGGCGCGGTGCAGCGACGCCGGGCCGACGCGATGGTCCGCCAGCTCGGCGCGTACCTGGGAGCTGCGGACCCGGTCGTGGCCGTCGAACGACCGTTCAGCGTGCAGCTCGGCCGCGTGGTGCTGCGCGGCGCCGTCGACCGGCTCGAGCGCACCGGGCCGGACGAGCACGGGCGCTCCGGCCTGCGCGTGGTCGACCTCAAGACGGGGCGCGTCCCGGTGTCCAAGGCCGACGCCCAGCGGCACCCGCAGCTGGGCGCCTACCAGCTCGCTGTCGAGGCGGGCGGGTTCGACGAGGTGCTCCCGGGCGCGCGGTGCGCCGGCGCCGGCCTCGTCTACGTCGGCACCGGGGCGGCCACGCCGGCGATCCGACCTCAGCCCGCGCTGTCGCAGGACGCGGAGCCCGGCTGGGCGCGCGAGCTCGTCGAGCAGGTCGCCGAGACGGTCAGCCGATCGGCCGTCGCGGCCTCGCGCAACGCCCTGTGCCGCGTGTGCCCGGTGCGGCGCTCGTGCCCGGCACAGTCCGAGGGGCGGGTGGTGGGCGGATGAGGACCGCAGCGCAGATCGCTGATCTGCTCGGCCAGCACGCGCCGACCGACGAGCAGGCGGCCATCATCGAGGCACCGCTCGAGCCGTTGCTCGTCGTGGCCGGGGCCGGCTCGGGCAAGACGGAGACCATGGCCGCCCGGGTGGTCTACCTCATCGCCAACGGCCTGGTGGAGCCGGACCGGATCCTCGGGCTGACGTTCACGCGCAAGGCGGCCGGCGAGCTGTCGGACCGCGTGCGCGCGCGGCTGCGCAGCCTGCGCGGGCGGCTGGACCCCGCGGTCCGCACCTCGGTGTTCAGCGCACCCACCATCTCCACCTACAACTCGTACGCCGCCGGGCTGGTGGGCGACCACGCGCTGCGCCTCGGTCTCGAGCCGTCCGCGCGGCTGCTCGGGGAGGCGGGCCGGTGGCAGCTGGCGCACGACGTCGTCGAGCACTGGGCAGCCGACCTCGAGGTGGACAGCGCGGCGTCGACCGTCGTCGACGCGGTGCTCAGCCTGGCCGGGCAGCTCGCCGAGCACCTCGTCGAGCCGGCGGAGCTGCGCGCCGAGGCCGAGCGGCTGGTCGACGCACTGACGCGGGCCCCGCTCGTCGACCGGGTGCTCGCGGCCGATGCCCGGCTGCTGCGCGACGTGGCATCGTCCGCGGCGCTGCGCGCCCGCCTGGTCGACCTCGTCGAGGCCTTCACAGCGCGCAAGCGGGAGCGGGACGTGCTCGACTTCGGCGACCAGGTGGCCCTCGCCGCGCGGCTGGCGCGCGAGGCCCCCGAGGTCGGCGCCGCCGAGCGCGCACGGTTCGACGTCGTTCTCCTCGACGAGTACCAGGACACCTCGGTGGCGCAGCTCGTGCTGCTGCGCAGCCTGTACGGCCGGGACGCCGGGCCGGGCGTCGGCCACCCGGTCACCGCTGTCGGGGACCCGCACCAGTCGATCTACGGCTGGCGCGGAGCGAGCGCCGGGGGCCTGGCCCGGTTCGTCGAGGACTTCCCCCGCGTGGTGCGGGACCCGGTCGCCACGGGCGGCAGCGCGCACGACGGCGG
>NZ_DAORSQ010000002.1:50729-68576 GCF_035443605.1 Actinotalea sp.
GGCGGCAGCGCGCACGACGGCGGTGACGCGCACGACGGCGGTGACGCGCACGACGGCGGTGCCCGCACCACGGTGCCCGCCGCATGCCTGGCACTGTCCACGTCCTGGCGCAACGACGCGGCGGTGCTCGAGGCAGCGAACCTGCTGGCCGCGCCCCTCCGGGCGGCCGAGGGGGCCGCAGGGATCGCCCTGCCCGTGCTCCGGCCGGGCCCGGCGGCGGGCCGCGGCGAGGTGCTCGCCGCCTACCTCGACACCGACGCCGACGAGGCGCGGGCCGTCGCGCAGTTCGTCGCCCAGCGGCGCACGGCGCTCGCCGACCAGCGGGGGGCGGGCGCGCCCGTCACGGCAGCGGTGCTGTGCCGCAAGCGGTCGCAGGTCCCGATGCTCGAGCACGCGCTGCTCGAGGCGGGGCTCCCGGTCGAGGTGGTCGGCCTGGGTGGCCTGCTCAGCACCCCGGAGGTGGTCGACCTCGTGGCCGCGCTGCAGGCCACGCACGACCCGTCCCGCGGGGACGCGCTCATGCGCCTGCTCACCGGGCCGCGCGCGCGGCTCGGCCTGGCCGATCTCCACGCGCTCGCCGACTGGTCGGCCGAGCACTCCGGCCCGGCCCGGCGGCCCGGCGCACCGGGCGGTCCACCGCGCCCCGCGCCCGGCGCAGACTCGCTCGAGGCGGACGTCGTCGACGAGCGCAGCATCGTCGACGCCCTGGACGCGCTGCCCGCCCTGCAGTGGCGCAGCCGCAACGACCGGGGCCTGTCCGAGGCCGGTCACCGCCGGCTCGGGGACCTTGCCGCCGTGCTGCGCACCCTGCGGGCCCACACGTTCCTTCCGGTGGTCGACGTCGTCGCCCAGGCCGAGCGGCTGCTCGGTCTCGACGTCGAGGTCGCCGTCGGGCCGGCGGCCCCGGCCACGGCACGAGCGCACCTGGACGCCTTTCGTGCGGTCGCCGCGGCCTTCGACGCCGACGAGGGCGGAACCCTCGGGGCGTTCCTGGCCTGGCTCGACGCCGCAGCGGTCGAGGAGCGCGGCCTCGAGGCGCCGGTGGGCGAGGTGGACCCGTCGGCCGTCCAGATCCTCACGGTGCACGCGGCCAAGGGGCTCGAGTGGGACGTCGTCGCGGTGCCGGGGATGGTCCGGGGGACCTTCCCGACGTCGGCATCGCCGCGCGGCTGGGTCAAGGACCACGGCGCGCTGCCCACCCGCCTGCGCGGTGACCGTGACTCGTTGCCCGACGTCGACCTCGTCGGCACGGTCCAGCGGGCGGAGCTCGTCACGCGGCTGGCCGACTACCTGGCAGCTGTCGACGCCCACCACCTCGGCGAGGAGCGCCGCCTGGCCTACGTCGCGCTCACCCGCGCCCGCCACCACCTGCTGCTCAGCGGCTCGTGGTGGAACGAGCGGGTCAAGCCGTACCCGCCGTCGGTCTTCCTCACCGATGTCCACGAGGTCGCCGAGGAGCTCGGCTGGGTCCCCGAGCCCGGTGACGAGCGGCCGGAGCAGGCGGACGTCGAGGCACCGGTCTGGCCGCCGGTGCACCCGCTCGGCGAGGCGCGTCATGCACGGCTGGCCCGGGCGGCCGCCGCGGTCCGCGCCGCGGTGAGCCCAGGCGCCGGCGACGCCGGGACCACCGGTCGTGGCGCCGCCGGGACCATGGCCGGCATGCCCACGCCGAGCGAGGTCCGGGCGACACCGGCGGTGGCGGGCTCGACCCTCGCCGAGGTCACGGAGCTGCTGCTCGACGAGCGGCGTCGCGGCAGCGCCGAACGCACGACCGTGCCGGTGCCGGCCCACCTGTCGACGTCCGCCGTGGTCCGGCTCGCGGACGACCGCGAGGGGTTCGCCCTCGCGCTGCGCCGCCCTGTGCCGCTCGCGCCCTCGACGGTGGCGCGGCGCGGCACGGCCTTCCACGCGTGGGTCGAGCGGTACTTCGGCGCGGCGTCCCTGGTGGAGGTCGACGCGCTGCCGGGCGCGGACGACGACGCCGTGGCGGCGGACGTCGACCTCGCCGCGCTGCGCGATCGCTTCCTCGCCTCGCCGTGGGCCGGGCGCACCCCGATCGCGGTCGAGGTGGACGTCGAGACCCCGGTGGGCGGCGTGGTCATCCGCTCGCGGATCGACGCGGTCTTCGCCGAGCCGGACGGCGGTGTCGTGGTGGTGGACTGGAAGACCGGACGCCCACCCACCGACCCGGCGACCCGGCGCACCCGCGCACTCCAGCTCGCGGTGTACCGGGTCGCCTGGTCGCGGTGGACCGGGCTGCCGCTCGAGCGGGTGCGCGCGGCGTTCTTCTACGTCGCCACCGGCGAGACGGTCAGCCCGCCGGAGCTGGACCTGGCCCAGATCGAGGCGGCGCTCGCCGGACCGTAGGCCTACCGGGCCAGCGCGACATCCGTGGTCAGCTCGACGTTGGCCCACAGCTCGTACCCGAGCACCTCGAGCCGGTCGATGAGGGCGCGCCGTACGCGATCCTCACCGGACACGTCCCAGGCCCCGGCCGGCACGACGAAGTCCACCTCGACGTACACGCGCTCGCCGAGCTTGGTGGCACGCACGAACGGGTCGGCGAGTCCGAACTCCGCCCGCACCTCGAGGATGGCGGCGTCGAGGGCAGCCGCGACGTCTGGCGGGGGCGCTGCCTCGAGGAGCTCGAGCCCAGCGCCGTGGAGCAGTCGCAGCGGGATCGCCACGAGCAGGCCGCAGGCCACGAGCACCAGCACGGGGTCGAGGTAGCGCAGGGCCTCCTCGGGGGCCCACCGGCCCAGCACGAGCGCCAGGGCGGCGCCCAGCGTGTACACCGCGCTGAGCAGGGCGCCGGCGCGCCACTGCGCCACCTCCGCGGCGACGAGCTCCGAGGCCGGCGCACGGTGCGTGAGCCACCGGCTCACGCCGTAGGAGCATGCCAGCGAGATCAGCCCGTAGAGCGCGACCGTCCCGGCGGCGACGTCGGACCCGCCGGCCACGATGATCGCGACGGCGTCGGCGGCGGCGTAGACGAGCGTGCCGAGCAGCGCGGCGCCCTGGATCGCGATGGCGAGCGGCGTCACGGCCTGCTTGCCGAACGGGAACCGCGCGGAGGGCGCGGAGTCGGCCGTCCGCGCGGCCATGAGAGAGAGGCCGGACAGCACGATGCCGAGCAGGATGAACACCCCGTCGAAGAGCAGCACGCGGGACTGCGCCGCGATGCCCCAGCCGAGCGCGAGGACGCCCAGGACGGCGGCGGCCAGGATCGACCCGACGAGGGCGCGCCGCTCCCGGCCCCGCCCGCTGACGGGCTGCGGCGCGGACGGTGTCGAAGCCATGAGGTGCCTCTTCCCGGGCGTGGATGCGGGCCGAGCGGCGAGGTGCCGCCAGGGATAGGGTCGAGACGGCAAGGACGCCCCGTCATGAGATTCAACAGGAGAATCCGTGGAACAGCTGCTCAGCGTGCTCAACGACCAGGAGCGCGACCTCGTCCGCGAGACGGAACCGGCCCGGATGGATGTCCTCGACGAGGACGAGCTGATCTCGCTGCACTCGCGCGTGCGACGCGCCCGCACCAAGCACCAGAAGAACTACCGCCGCCGTGCCAGTGCCGGGGTGCAGGAGCACGGCGGCCGCGGGAAGTCGCGGCCGAAGAACACCCGCGCCGCCCAGAAGGCAGAGGTGTTCGAGGAGGTGCTCGCCCGGGTGAGCGCCCGGCTCGAGGTGGTGGCGCGGCAGTCGGCGCAGGAGCTCAAGGAGCAGCGGCTCGCCGCAGCGCAGGCCAACCGGTCCACCGGCCCCGACAGCGGGTCGCCCGGTGAGCCGGACGCCGCCGACGCGGGGCTGGCGCGCACGCACAAGAAGACCACGGGCGGGACGAAGCGGGACGCCTCGTCCCAGGCCGCGGGCGCGAAGCGGCAGGCCAGGCGCGACAGCCGGTAGCCGGCCGGTCAGCGCCCCTGCTCGTCCTCGGTGAAGCCGTCGAGTCCTTCGGTGCCGGGGGCGGGCCGCTGGTCCGGCGCCGCGTCCTCCGCAGGGGCGTCGTCCTCCGTGTCCCCGGAGTCCCCGAGATCGTCGGAGCCGTCGGAGCCGTCGGAGCCGTCCGAGACCGCTGGCTCCTTGGAGCCCTTGGAGCCCTCGGAGCCCTCGGAGCCCTCTGGCTCCTCGGGGGCCTCGGAGACGGCCGAACCGGCTGGGGCGGGCTCCTCGTCCCAGCCCGCCTCGTCGAACCCGTCCGCACCGCCGTCGGGCGCGCCGTCCTCACCCTCGCCCTCGTCGGGCGCCTCGTCCTCGGCCGCGGCCTCCTCGAACCCATCCCGGCCGTCCGCGGCGTACGACGCCTCGGGCTCCGCCACCCCCAGGTGCTCCTCGAGCTCGCGCAGCATGCCGGCTGCGTCGTCGACGATCGCCGGGTCCCCGATCCGCACGCCGTGCAGCAGCCAGCGGGCCACCGCGAGCTCCCCGGCCAGCAGCGCGCGCGAGGCGAGGTGCTGGTCGCGCATCTCGGTGCGGCGCAGGTGGTACGCCTCGAGGATCGGGTCCACCGCCTCCTCGGGGGCGGCGACGAGCAGCCACGCAAGGTCGTCCGCGGGGTCGGCCACCTTGGCCTCGGACCAGCCGAGCAGCGCCACCGGCTCGTCGGCCGAGCACAGCACGTGCTCCGCCGACAGGTCACCGTGCACCACGGTGGGCCGGAACCGCCACAGGGCGACGTCCTCGAGCGCGCGCTCCCAGCGCCGCAGCAGGGCCGCGGGCACCAGCCCGGTGCGCGCGGCCTCGTCGACCTCGGACAGCCGTCGTCTGCGGTAGGCCTCGGCCTCGTAGACCGGCAGCCCCGCGTCCTCGATCATCGAGGCGGGCAGCTCGTGCAGCGCGGCGATCGCGCGGCCCAGCGCGGCGGCAAGGCCAGGCCCGGGGCCGAGCAGCTCCAGGCGCAGCGGGCGGCCGCCGAGCTGGCGGTGGACCACCACGCGCCCGCCCTCGGGCAGCGGCACGAATCCCTCCGGCCGCGGCACGTCGAACGGCAGCCGTCCGGCGTCCACGTGGCCGACGAGCCCCTCGAGCAGGGCGACCTCGGCCTCCAGTGCAGCCCCGGCCGTCGAGTCCTGCGGGGCGCGGACCACCCAGCGGCCGCCCTCGGCGTCGAGGACGACGGCAGCGTCGATGCCGGGACCCGGGTGCGCGGAGCGACGCACGTCGAACGCATCCAGGCCGGGGACGGCGACCGTCGCGAGAGCGGCGAGGGCGAGCGGGGACCGGGGCACGGGATCACGGTAGGCGCCCGTGCCGCGTGGGGCGCGTCCCACGCCGGGCGTGTCCGCATCCCGCTCGCGGCTGGACCTACGGTGTCGGGGTGGACTGGACCCGCCTGCCCCTCGCCCGTGCCGCCGTCGACCGCGCCGCGCACCGCCGCGGCCCGGAGGCCATCGCCGCCGCATGGCAGCACCCGGGTACCCGCGTGCTGCTGCTCGCGGGCGGCCTGCTCGCCACCCGCACGGACGACGACGGCGTCCGGCTCGACCTGCGTGCGCCCGAGGGCCTGCCGGGCCTGGGCCCGGTCGCGGCCACCGCAGACGCCGCCGCGCCGGAGCCCCCCGCACCCGGCACGACCGCACCCGGCACGCGCGCTGCGCCCGACGCGCTGATCCTTTTCCTCGGGGAGTCGCCCGACGGCGCCGCGTTCCTGGCCCTGGCCGTCGACGACGTCGTGGTCCTCGAGGCGGCGGTGCTGGCGGCGGCGGGTCCCGTGCTCGCGGGCGTGGACCCGACGGCGCTCGACCCCGCCTGGGGCGACCCGACCGGCGCCACCGGGCCGCAGTGGTCGAGCCTGCGCGACGTGGGCCACCGCCTCACGGACCGCGACGCGGGGCTCGCCGCGACCGCCGTCGGGCTCGCCGCCTGGCACGAGCGGCACCCGCGGTGCGCACGGTGCGGCGCGGCGACCGTCCCGGCCCAGGCGGGCTGGACGCGGGTGTGCACCGTCGACGGGTCGGACCACTACCCGCGCACCGACCCCGCCGTGATCATGGCGGTGCTCGACGACGACGACCGCCTGCTGCTGGGCCACGCCGCGCACTGGCCCGAGCGCCGGTTCTCGACGCTGGCCGGGTACGTCGAGCCGGGGGAGAGCGTCGAGTCCGCGGTGCGCCGCGAGGTGGCGGAGGAGGTCGGCGTGGGCGTCGGCGACGTCGTCTACCGCGGCAGCCAGCCGTGGCCGTTCCCCGCGTCGCTCATGCTCGCCTTCGTGGCGCGGGCGACGTCCACCCCGATCACGGTCGACGGCGTCGAGGTCACCGAGGCGCGCTGGTTCACGCGCGCGGAGCTCGCGTCCGACGTGGCGTCTGGCGAGGTGCTGCTGCCCATGCGCACGTCGGTGGCGCGCGCGCTCATCGAGGAGTGGTTCGGCGGGCCGCTGGGTTCGGCCCCGGTCGCCCCGGTCGCCCCGGTCCCCACGGCATGAGCCGGGCAGGCCGGGCGGCCGACGGGTGTCGGCCGTTGCTGCGAGACTGGCGGCGATGTCCGCCGACCAGCTCCTCCAGGCCCTCGACCCGGACCAGCGCGAGGTGGCGCTGGCGCTCACCGGGCCCGTCTGCGTGCTCGCCGGCGCGGGGACGGGCAAGACGCGCGCCATCACGCACCGGATCGCCTACGGGGTTCGCACGGGCACGTACCCCGCCACGAGCGTGCTGGCGGTGACGTTCACAGCCCGCGCCGCGGGCGAGATGCGCACCCGGCTGCGGGACCTCGGCGTCGCCGGCGTGCAGGCGCGCACGTTCCACGCCGCTGCGCTGCGCCAGCTGTCCTTCTTCTGGCCCAAGGTGGTCGGCGGAGCCCCGCCACGGATCCTCGACCACAAGGCGCCCGTCGTCGCCGACGCGGCCTCCCGGCTGGGCCTGCGCGTGGACCGGCTGAGCGTCCGCGACCTCGCCTCGGAGATCGAGTGGTCCAAGGTCAGCCTCGTCACCGCGGACGACTACGTGCGCGCCGCGACGGCGACGGACCGGCCGCCGCCGGCGGGCTACGACCGCGCCACCGTCGCCCGCCTCATCTCGGCCTACGAGCAGGCGAAGGACGACCGCGGGGTGATCGACTTCGAGGACGTCCTGACGATGCTCGGCACCATGCTCGAGACCCACCGCGACATCGCGGAGCAGGTGCGGGCCCAGTACCGCCACTTCGTCGTGGACGAGTACCAGGACGTCTCGCCGGCCCAGCAGTACCTGCTCGACCAGTGGCTGGGCGGTCGGCACGAGCTCTGCGTCGTCGGCGACCCGAGCCAGACCATCTACTCGTTCACCGGGGCCACGCCGCACCACCTGCTGACGTTCACCGAGAAGCACCCCGGTGCCCGTGTCGTGCGCCTCGTGCGCGACTACCGCTCCACGCCCCAGGTGGTGGGACTGGCCAACCGCCTGCTCAGCGGGGGGCCGCGAGGCCGGCGCCAGCCCGGCGCGCTCGAGCTCATCGCCCAGCGACCGTCCGGGCCGCCGGTGGCCATGACGTCCTATCCGGACGACGAGGCCGAGGCCGCAGCCGTCGCTGCGCGGATCGGCCGCCTCGTCGCCGCCGGGACGCCGGCGCGCGAGTGCGCCGTGCTGTACCGGACCAACGCGCAGTCCGAGGCGTACGAGCAGGCGCTGGCCGACGCCGGGATCGGGTACCTCGTGCGGGGCGGTGAACGGTTCTTCAGCCGCCCGGAGGTCCGCGCCGCGGTGCTGCTCCTGCGGGGTGCTGCGCGGTCGATGGCCGACGTCCCGCTCGGCGAGGCGGTCCGCGACGTCCTGGCCTCCGCCGGGTGGAGCCCGGTCCCGCCGGCCGCCCGCGGCGCCGTGCGCGAGCGCTGGGACGCGCTGGCTGCGCTCGTGCAGCTCGCGGACGACCTCGCCGTGCGGCTCGCCCCACCGGGCGCGGCCGGCGGCCCGGTGGACGGTGCGGGCGACGGCGACGGCGACCCGGCCACCGGCGCGACCCTCGTGGGGCTGGTCGCCGAGCTCGACGAGCGCGCCGCGGCCCAGCACGCGCCGTCGGTCGACGGCGTGACCCTCGCCTCGTTGCACGCCGCCAAGGGCCTGGAGTGGGACGCGGTCTTCCTCGTCGGGATGAGCGAGGGCCTCATGCCCATCTCGCTCGCGGAGACCGACGCCGCGCTCGCCGAGGAGCGTCGGCTGCTCTACGTCGGCGTGACCCGCGCCCGCGAGCACCTGCAGCTGAGCCACGCGCGGGCCCGCAACCCCGGTGGCCGCGCGACCCGCCGTCGGACGCGGTTCCTCGACGGGATCTGGCCGGACGAGTCGCCGACGCGCCGCTCGCCGTCCGACGCCGGTCTGCGCCGCCACCCTCGCCCGCTCGAGGAGGGTGCCGGTGACGCGGACCCGGAGCTGCTCGAGGCGCTGCGCACGTGGCGCACCCAGGTGGCCACCGAGACCGACAAGCCGGCCTTCACCGTGCTGCTCGACGGCCCCCTGACGGATGTCGCGCGGACCAGGCCGGCGAGCGTCGCCGACCTGGCCCGGATCCGCGGGATCGGCCCGGCAAAGATCGACCGCCACGGGGCCGCGCTGCTGGCGATCGTGGCCGGTCACCGGGTGCCCTGAACGGCGCGCGGAACTCGTCATCGATATTCGGTTGTGCTGCCTCGCGGGACGGGCCTACTGTCGTTCCCGTCCTTGTTGGAGGCCGGGCTGAAGAAGCCTGGGCCTGGAGCGGAAGGGAGGTGGGTCACCTGATGAAGACGATGTCGGATCTCGACGCGAACGCGATGTTCGCCGTGCCGCGAGTCACAGCACCCACCCCTGGTCTGCTCCAGGGGAGTGGTCTGCTCGCAGCCGGCACCGCATCGCGGTACCGCATCGGGCGCTCCACCACCGAGCCCGACTCCGCACGGCAGGTCCTCACGGTCTGACCGACCATGAGGCCACCAGGCCGCGGAGTCCCCTCGGGACCCGCGGCCTTCGTTCTGCTCCGTCCTTCGACGGTCAGCGCAGGTCCGCCGTCCCGGCACCGACCAGCTGACCATCGCAAGGCACAGGAGGACATCGTGCGGCTCACGACGCTGCTCGACATGATCGACCAGGGCGGCTCCGGTCCGTGGCTCACCCCGTCCACGGACTCGGCACCCGCATCGACCCCCGGCTCGGCCGGCACCACATCGCCCACCCTCCCGCTGGAGTCGGAGGCCTTCGACCAGCTCGTCGCGAGCCTCATCCCGTGCCGTGCCTACGACGCGGAGCTCTGGTTCGCCGAGCGCGCAGACGAGGTCGAGCAGGCCAAGGCCCTGTGCCAGCAGTGCCCGGTCCGCGCGGGGTGCCTCGCCGGCGCGATCGAGCGTGCCGAGCCGTGGGGCGTGTGGGGCGGCGAGGTGTTCATCGGCGGGGTGGTCGTCCCGCGCAAGCGCGGGCGCGGACGGCCCCGCAAGGACGAGTCCACGGCCGCATGACACCGCGGCCCGTGTTTCAGCGGACCGCGGCTCGGCGACCCACCACGGCCCCGCACCGGCACAGCCGGTGCGGGGCCCAGGTCGTGCGGGTGGGCAGCGCCGCGGGCAGGGCCACCTCGAGGGCTGCGTCGTGCACCACGGCGGGGCGCCCGTCCACGTGCGCGAGCACCTGCGCCGCGGCGATCGCCGCCCCGGTCGCAGCGAGCAGGGTCTCCTCGCCGCGTGCGCGGCCGGCCGCGGCGCTCGCGAGCTGGGCCGCGAGGCGCGGCCAGGTGGGGTCGCGGTCCGTGCGGTGCAGGTCGACGCAGCGCAGGCACGCGGTCCGGCCGGGCAGCACCAGCGGACCCACGAGCACCGAGGCCTCGCGCAGCACGACGGACAGGTGCGGCTGACCGGCGGTCAGGAGGGCGTCGTAGCGCACCGGGTCAGCGGCTGCGGTCTCGACGAGCACCACGAGGTCGACCGGCCCGGTGCCGGCGGTGCCCGTGCGAACCCGCGGGCCGGCGTCGCGCACGGCCCTGCCGACGGCGGCGGGGCGAGGGATGCCGACGTCGCCGCTGGTCAGCCCGCCGAACCCCACCTCATGGGCCGTGACGGTCCCCGGGTCGCCGAGCTCGAGCAGGCCGATCCCCGCCGTGGCCAGCGTCGCGGACAGCGCCGCGCCGAGGCGGCCCAGCCCCTCCACCCGCACGCGTGCCGTGGCGCGCCGGCCGGCGACGGTCGCCGGATCGCCGTCGGCGTCGAGCAGCGCCCAGGCCTGCTGGTCGGCCGCTGTCAGCGTGCACCGGGCGACGGGCCGGTGCTCGTGGACCAGCAGGCGGGCCGCGCGCAGGTGCGCCAGGACGGCGTCGACCTCGGCGTCGTCGACGTCCTCGGAGCCGAGCGCCGCGCGGAGCTCGCGCTCGCCGGCGCCGGCGGGGGCTCCGGCCAGTGCGCGGGCTGCGGACGGGCTGAGGTCGGTCAGGGCCACGGCCCAGCGGGGGTCGGTGCCGACCTGCACCTCGGTGGGCCCGCGCCACAGCACCGTGAGCCCCGCGCGCAGCCGCATGCCCGCACCTCTCCCCGGGACGTCCCGGCCGACCGCGGCAGGCACATCCTGCGCCGCGCGACCAGCCTGGCGCACCGCGCGGGGCCCGCCACGGTTGTCCACAGGGTGGGGCGCCGCAGGGGTGCGCCCGCCCCGGGAGCACGAAAGGCGGCCCCACCAGGGGGCCGCCTCTCGAGAGTGTGCTGGGGCCTGGATCAGGCCTTGCCGAGGATCCGGTTCAGCTTGGTGCCGCAGACGGGGCAGACGCCCTTGGCCATGCGACGACCGTTGGCGACGACGACGTTGCCCTCGGCCTCACGCTTCTCCTTGCACTTCACGCAGTAGAACTCGCCCTTGTAGGTCTCGTCGGCCATGAGGTATCTCCGTTCAGAAGGCTTGCGTGCCGGACGTTGATCGACCGGCCGGCTGGATGAGCCTCGGCCGGTCGGCCGGGCGTCACCGTGCACCGCTCAGCGTAGTGGCCTGCCGGTCCCGCGCCGGACGCGGCGCCCCTCGGCGCGCCGCGTCCGTGCCCGCGGGCCCCGTTGTCGGCGCCGGGGGCTAGCGTGCTGCCGTGCCCGACAACGCGCCCCGCTCGCTCGACGAGGCCGTGACCGCAGCCCTGGAGCAGGTCGAGGTCCGCCGCAGCCGTCGGCGTGTGCGCACCGTGACGGCCTTCCGCGAGGGGGGCCGCATGGTCGTGGCGATCCCCGCCCGGTTCACCCGCGCGCAGGAGCGCGAGTGGGTCCGGGTGATGGTCACCCGCCTCACGGTCCAGGATCAGCGCCGCCGCCCGTCCGACGAGCGGCTCGAGGCGCGCGCCCGCGAGCTGTCCGACCGGTACCTCGGCGGTCGCGCTCGCCCCTCGAGCATCGTGTGGTCCGCCCGGCAGGGCCGGCGCTGGGGGTCCTGCACGCCGGCGGACGGGCGGATCCGGATCTCGACCCGGCTCCAGGGAATGCCAGCCTGGGTGCTCGACTACGTCATCCTGCACGAGCTGGCGCACCTGCTCCACGGCGGGCACGGCCCGGAGTTCTGGGCGTTGGTCGAGGCCTACCCGCGCACGGAGCGGGCGCGCGGGTTCCTCGACGGGCACGCGTTCGCTGTCGACGGCGGGACGCAGGGCGAGGGGGAGCACCAGGACGGCGAGCACGACGACGTTCGCGACGGTGACGATCGCGACAGTGACGCGCTCGACGGCGACGTGGCCACGCACCCCGCCCCCGACGGCCAGCTCTTCTGAGCAGACCGGGCCACCGGCCTCAGTCGGTCGGCGGAGCGTCCTCGCCGAAGATCTCCGCGAGGGCACGGTCGACGTCCGCGTGCGAGGCCGTCGCGGCCGCCCGGCGCGCGGTGTAGCCCTCGGGGCTGTCCAGGTCCTCCGCGGTCGGCAGCAGGTCGGGGTGGTCCCAGACCGCGTCGCGGGCGCCGATGCCACCGTCGGCGGCGATCTGCGCCCACAGGCGTGCGGCGTCCCGCGAGCGGCGGGGCCGCAGCTCGAGACCCACGAGCGTGGCGAAGATGTCCTCCGCAGGACCGCCCGCGGCGCGGCGGCGGCGCATCATCTCGCGCAGCGCGCCCGTGTGCGGCAGGTGCGGGGCCGCCGCGGCGGCGCTGACCTCGTCCACCCAGCCCTCGACGAGGGCCAGTGCGGTCTCCAGCCGCAGCAGGGCCGCCTGCTGGACGGGGGTCGTGCTCATCGCGAAGACGCCACCGGACAGCGCCTCCTGGATCGCGCGGGGATCGGTCGGGTCGATCGCGCGGACGGCCTCCTCGAGCGCGTCGGTGTCGATGGCGATGCCGCGCGCGTACGAGCCGACCGCGCCGAGCAGGTGCCCGCGCAGCCAGCCGACGTGCGTGAAGAGGCGGTCGTGCGCCACCTCGCGCACGGCGAGGAACAGCCGCACCTCGTCGGCCGGGACGTCCAGACCCTCGGCGAACTCGGCGATGTTGCGCGGGACGAGGGCGACGCCCGGGCCGTCCATGAGCGGCACGCCGATGTCGGTGGTGCCGAACACCTCGCGCGACAGCGACCCGACGGCATGGCCCAGCTGCATGCCGAACACCGCGCCGCCCAGCTGGCGCAGCATCGGGCCGGCGCCGCCCTCACCCTCGGCGGTCAGCGCCTCGGGCGCCTGCGCCGCGAGCGCTGCGGCGAGGGCGTCCGCGACGGACAGCGCGACCGGCTCGGCCAGCGTGCGCCAGCGCGGCAGGGTGTGCTCCACCCACTCCGAGCGGCTCCAGGTGCGGACCGGTCCCCCGGCGGGGGGCAGGTCGGTCGCCGGGTCGAGCCAGAGCTCCGCGACCTGGACGGCCGAGGCCACCTCGCGGCGCTGGGCGTCGGCGACCGACGGGTCACCCTGCTCGACGGCGGTCTGCCGGGCGAGGTCGTGCGCCAGGTCCCAGTTCACCGGGCCGGAGCTCGACGTCAGCAGGCGGCGCACCTGGTCGACCATCTGTGCCAGCGCGGCGGGGTCGTCCGGCAGCCCGGCAGCAGCGGCGAGCGCCCCCAGGTCCATCGGCGTGCCGTCGGGGCCCGTCATGCCGCCGATGCCGTTCTCGGACAGCTCGGCGATGACGGCATCGGCATCGGGGCCGAGCAGCTGGCGCAGCAGGGCCTCGAACGGCGCGGGGAGGCCGGGCTCGGGTGGGGGCGTGCTCATGGTGGCTCCTGGGGCACGGTGCGGGGCCTCCCACGGTAGCCACAACCGGTGGGCCGGCGCGGGGTGAACCGGCGCGGTTCGCCCAGGGCGCACCCCGCGGCCCCGTCCGGTGCGGCGCGCGCCCGGGAGGTGAGGGGATGATGTCCCGGTGACCGACACCGACGCCCAGCCCCCGGCGCTCACCGCCCGCGCGATCACGCTGGCCGTCGCCACGGTGGGGACCGCGCTGCTGGTCGCCGCCGCCGGGGCGATGCCCGTGCCGTACGCGATCAGCGGCCCCGGCCCCACGCGCAACACTCTCGGCGAGCAGGACGGCGTCCCGCTCATCGAGATCTCCGGAGCGCCCGTCTTCCCGGCGACGGGGGAGCTGCTGCTCACCACGGTCTCCGTCTCGGGCGGGCCCGACTACCCCGTGACGATCGCGGACGTGGTGCGCGGCTGGGTGGAGCCCGGCCGCACCGTCAGCCCCGTCGAGGAGGTCTTCGCCCCGACGGACTCGCGCGACGAGATCGACGAGCGCAACCAGGCGGCGATGATCTCGTCCCAGGAGAACGCGACCGTCGCGGCGCTCGAGGAGCTCGGCTACGAGGTGCCGACCACGCTGACCATCGCGGACGCCATCGAGGGCAGCGGGGCCGAGGGGGTGGTGCGGGCCGACGACGTCATCGTCGCCGTCGACGGCGCGCCCGTGGTCTCGTTCTCCGAGCTCAGCGCCGCTCTGGACCCGGTGACCCCGGGCGACCCGATCGCGCTGGGGGTGCTCCGCGGCGGCGAGCGCCACGACCTGGACATCACCACGACGGACGACGGCGCGGGGCGCGCCCTCATCGGCGTGCTCGTCGACCCCGTCTTCGACTTCCCGGTGGACGTCACCATCCAGATCGAGGACATCGGCGGGCCCAGCGCCGGGACGATGTTCGCGCTCGGGATCGTCGACCTGCTCACCGAGGAGGACGAGGCCGACGGCGAGGTCATCGCCGGCACCGGCACGATGGACCTCACGGGTGTGGTGGGCCCCATCGGCGGCATCCGGCAGAAGCTTGCCGGTGCGGTCCGCGACGGCGCGACGTGGTTCCTGGCCCCGGCGGACAACTGCGACGAGGTCGTCGGCCACGTGCCCGCCGGCCTGCGCGTGGCGCGGATCGCGACGCTCGCCGAGGCGCGCACGGCGGTGCAGGCGATCGGGGCAGGGACCGCCGACGCGCTGCCCACCTGCGACTGACGCGTCAGCGCAAGGTCGCCGCGACCGCCTCGACGAGGCCCGGGACGAGGTCCGCCGCCCCGGCGACGGACGCGTCGTCGTCGTGCGCCCTGGTCCGCACCGCGCACCAGCTCTCCCCGCTGCGCAGCACCCCGACGGCCAGGCGCACGTCCTGCCGGTCCGGGTGGCCCATGAGGTAGTCCAGGGCGCTGGCGGGGTCGGCCGGCATCGACTCCTCGGCCGCCGGCGGCAGCACCACGCGCTCGACCACCACGGCGGCGCCGTCGACCGTGCCCGGCCAGGACAGCCCGCCGAGCATCCCCTCGAGGTCGTCGGCCGCAGGCAGACCCTCCTGCTCCACGGACGTGAGGTGGTGCGGGTCCTGGCGGGCCAGCGCGACGACGGCGGGTGGCAGCTGATGCGCCAACGCGGGCTCGGCCGCGAGCGCGCGACCGGTCGCGACCAGCGCGAACACCCGCACCGGCCCGTCCCACCCCGCGGCGGCGACGTGCTGCTCGACCTCGTGCACCGCGAAGGCCAGGGCCGTCGTCGCGGGGGACGCCGGCGGCGGGGTCTCGACCGTCGGCGGGGTCTCGGGGTGCTGCGGGGCGGGCGTGGGGGCGTCGGTCACCCCGCCATGGTCCCAGGTCGCCGCGGTCCGTCGCGGGCACGACGTCGCGCCGGGTCGCCGTGGGAGGCGGCGGGCGGCCCGTGCGGGCGCGTGTGGGAACCTGAGGACGTGCGGGCGCGTTCTCCCGCTGACGCCCCTGACGGGGCCGCCGCCCGATGTCCCGAGTCGACGAGGTACCCGTGAGCTTTGCACCGTCCGTCCGCCCCGCCCCCGCCCGCCCGCCCGGTCGCCGCGGCGCGCTGGTGCCGACGATCGCCGTCCTGGCCGTCCTCGGCGTGCTCCTGATGATCGCGGCCCAGGTGTGGACCGAGGTGCTCTGGTACCGCCAGGTCGGGTACCTCGACGTGCTGCGCACGGAGTGGCTGACCCGGATCGCCCTGTTCCTCGCGGGCTTCGTCGTCATGGCGGGCTCGACCTTCGCCGCACTCTCGGTGGCCTACCGGACCCGGCCCGTCTACGCGCCGTCGACCCCGGAGCAGGCGTCGCTGGACCAGTACCGCGAGATGATCGAGCCGCTGCGCAAGCTCGTCATGGTCGGCGCCCCGGCGATGCTGGGCTTCTTCGCGGGGATCGCCGCGTCGGCGCAGTGGGACACGGTGCTGCTCTACGTCAACGGCGGCGACTTCGGCGTCGACGACCCGCAGTACGGCATCGACCTGTCGTTCTTCATATTCGACCTGCCGGCCCTGCGCTTCGTCGTCTCCTTCCTCCTGGCCGTCGCGGTCATCGCCGGCATCGCCGGGATCGCCACCCAGTACCTCTACGGCGGGCTGCGGCTCGGACCGGGCACCGGTGAGCGCACCACCACCGCTGCGCGGGTCCAGCTGGGTGTCACCGCCGCGGTGATCATGCTGCTCATCGGCGCCAACTACTGGCTGGACCGGTACTCCCTGCTGACCAAGTCCGGCGACCGGTTCCAGGGCGCGTCGTACTCCGACGTCAACGCCGTGCTGCCGTCCAAGGCGATCCTCACGGGCGTCGCGGTGCTCGTCGCGATCCTGTTCCTCGTCGCGGCGGTGCGCGGCACCTGGCGGATCCCCATGGTCGGCGTGGGTCTCATGGTGGTCTCCGCGATCGTCATCGGGGGCATCTACCCCGCCGTCGTGCAGCGCTTCCAGGTGGCTCCCAACGAGCAGGAGGCCGAGGCGGAGTTCATCCAGCGCAACATCGACGCGACCAAGGCGGCCTTCGGCATCGACGACGTCGACATCACGTCGTACAACGCGACCCTCGTCGCGGAGCAGGGCGCGCTGCGCGAGGACGCCGAGACCACGGCGAGCATCCGCCTGCTCGACCCCGCGATCGTCAGCCCGTCGTTCCGCCAGCTGCAGCAGAACAAGCAGTACTACGACTTCCCCAACACCCTGTCGGTGGACCGCTACGAGATCGACGGCGAGAGCCGCGACACGGTCATCGCGGTGCGCGAGCTCAACCTCGCCGGCCTCGGCACGGACCAGCGCACGTGGGTCAACGACCACACCGTCTACACCCACGGGTTCGGCGTCGTCGCGGCCTACGGCAACACGACCGGGGCCGACGGTCGGCCCGCCTTCTTCCAGGGCGGCATCCCCTCGACGGGCTCCCTGGGCGAGTACGAGCCGCGGATCTACTTCGGCCAGAGCCTGCCGGACTACTCGATCGTCGGCGCGTCCGATGGCACCACGCCGTGGGAGCTGGACTTCCCGGACGACGCCGCCGGAGGGCAGGTCAACACGACCTTCCCGACCGACGAGGTCGACGCGGGCCCGAGCATCGGCTCGCTGTGGAACAAGCTGCTCTACGCCCTGCGGTTCGGCTCCGAGCAGATCCTGTTCTCCGAGCGCGTCACGGCCGACTCCCAGATCCTCTACGACCGCGACCCGCACGACCGCGTCGCGAAGGTGGCGCCCTTCCTCACGCTCGACTCGCGCGTGTACCCGGCCGTGGTCGACGAGCGCGTGGTGTGGATCATCGACGGGTACACGACGTCGGACTCCTACCCGTACTCGGCCGCCCGCCAGCTCGACGACGTCACCGTCGACGCGCTGACGGCGACGTCGGACACCGTCGCGACGCTGGCCCCGATCGAGGTCAACTACGTGCGCAACTCGGTCAAGGCGACCGTGGACGCGTACTCGGGCGAGGTGACGCTCTACGCGTGGGACACCGAGGACCCGGTGCTGGCCGCCTGGACCTCGGCGTTCCCGACCGCCGTCGAGCCGATGAGCGAGATCAGCGGCGACCTCATGAGCCACCTGCGCTACCCCGAGGACCTCTTCAAGGTGCAGCGCAACCTGCTGGCGACCTACCACGTGAGCGACGCGTCGGAGTACTACTCGGGCCAGGACTTCTGGCGCAACCCGCAGGACCCGATCACGGACTCGCTCACGCAGCCGCCGTACTACCTCACGCTGCAGATGCCCGAGCAGGAGTCGCCGGTCTTCTCCCTGACCTCGACCTTCGTTCCCGGCGGCAACACCGACCGTGAGGTGCTCACGGGCTTCCTCGCCGTGGATGCCGAGCCGGGCAACGAGGCCGGTGTGCGCCGCGAGGGCTACGGCCAGCTCCGCCTGCTCGAGCTGCCCCGCAACTCGACCGTCCCCGGGCCGGGGCAGGTGCAGAACAACTTCGACGCCAGCCCCGAGGTCTCGCAGAACCTCAACCTGCTGCGCCAGGGCTCCTCGACGGTGGTCAGTGGGAACCTGCTGACGCTGCCGGTCGGCGGCGGCCTGCTCTACGTGCAGCCGGTGTACGTGCAGTCCACACAGGGCACGCGGTTCCCGCTGCTGCAGCGGGTGCTCGTCTCCTTCGGTGAGGAGATCGGGTTCGCCGAGACCCTCGACGAGGCGCTGGACCAGGTGTTCGGCGGCGACTCCGGCGTGGACGGCGTGACGCCGGGCGAGGACGCGGAGGAGGTGCCCGACGCGCCCGTCGACGGCGAGGACGGCG